>JAJYJA010000127.1 GCA_021789795.1 Deltaproteobacteria bacterium
CATTACCCTGCCCGCCTGGCTAACCACCGTCCTCAAGCCGACTAGCACCCAGGCCGTGCACCAAGACAAAACCAGCAAATAATCATCATGGCAACCATCGCGACCATCGGCCCGCGGGGAGGGCAAGGCTGGCAGGCCGCCCGCCGCTACCTGCCCCAGGCGGAGATCCTCCTCTTTCCCGACCTAGCCGAGGCCGTCCGCGCCTTTGAAAACCAAGGGTCGGACTTCGCCATCCTGCCCATCTACAACACCCGCGCCGGCCAGCTCAAGGAGGTGCGGATGCTGGAGGAGCTGCGCCGGGGCTACTGGATCGACAACCTGGTGCTGTCCATCCAGCTCTCCCTGGGCAGCCTGGACGAGGAGACGGAGATAAGCGTGCTCGCCGGCGGCAGGGACAACCTGAGCCAGTGCGAGGAGTTCATCGCCGGCCAGTTTCCCCACGCCAGCCTGCTGGCGGTGTCCGATCTGGAGGCGCATCTCCGGGAGGTCAAGCGCCTTGGCCTCACCGGGCACGGGATAGTCGAGGCCGAGGAGGCGCTTAAGGAACACGGACTGGTGCTCAGGCAGCGGGAGGTGGCGCCCCACAACCGCACCCGGTTCGCGGTCATCGGCCCCACCCTGACCGTGCCCACCGGCCACGACGCCACCGCCATGATCACCCAGCCCCTGCGCGACCGGGTGGGGCTGCTGCACGACATCTTAGGCGAGTTCGCCAGCCGGGGCATCAACCTCATCGACCTGCGCTCCGAAAACGATTTAACGACCCAGAAACTGCGGGTCTATATCGAGGCCGAGGGCCACGGCGACTCACCCGCCCTGCGCCAGGCCCTGTCCCGGCTGGAACACCAGGTGATCCAGGAGCCAAGGCCCATCAAGGTGCTGGGCAGCTACCCCCGGGTGGAGATGCGGCCCCGGCACATCAAGGCCTTTGGCTGCATCGGCACCGGGGAGATGGGCCGCTGGTTCATGGAACGCCTAGCCAGCGAGGGCTACCAGACCATGATCTGCGGCCGGGCCACCGAACTGCGGCCCGAGACGATGATCCCCCGGGTGGAGGTGGTGGTGGTCTGCGTGCCGATCAGCGCCACCGCCCCCACCGTCCGCCGCTACGGCCCGCTGCTGAAAAACGGCCAGGCCCTGATCCTCCTGGCCGGGGAGGCGGAGGACAGTATCGGCTGCGCCCTTACCGCCACCCGGCCCGAGGTGGAGGTGATGCTGGTGCACAACCTCTGGGGGCCCAAGGCCGCCACCATGAAGGACAAGAACGCGGTGGTGGTCCGCACCCCAAGGAGCGGCAAGCTGTGCGGCGAGTTCGAGGCCTTCCTCTACAAGCACGGGGCCGAAATCTTCCAGGATACCCCCAACCGTCACGACCTGCTGATGGGGGTAAGCCAGAAGCTGCCCACCGCCATCTCGGTGGCCCTGGCCATGACCCTGCGCAACGAGGGCATAAGCCCCCAGGATATTGCCAGCCACTCCACCCTGACCTCGCTCTATGGCATCCTGGCCATGTCCAGGGTGCACGCCCAGAACCCCCGCACCTACGCCGAGATCCTGGCCGCCAAGGGCCAGGGTAACCAGATCGTCAAGGCCTTCTGCCAGAACTTGCACCAGGTCATGGCCCACGCCGGTCAGGATGGGATCGAGCCGCTCTGCGCCCTCCTGGAGGCCAACCGCGCCCACCTGTCCGAGGAGTTCCTAAACGCCCGCCTGGAGCAGGCCCTGGCCGTTGACCAAACCCTGGGAAGGACGAGTTGAGGATCGTTGATCTCCTCGCTCCGCCCCTGCTGGGGGCCTTTATCGGCTGGTTCACCAACTACGTCGCCATCCGGATGTTGTTTAGACCCCTGCGGCCCTGGCGAATCCTGGGCTTCCGGCTGCCCCTGACCCCCGGCATCATCCCGGCCAAGCGCCACGACCTGGCGGTGAACATCGGACGGATGGTGGGCGACCGGCTGTTGACCAGCGCCGACCTCGGCTTGGCGGTGGCCGAGCCCGGCTTCCGGCGCGAGCTGGAGGCCCTGATCCAGGCCCGCCTGGGCGAATTCCTGGAGCGGGACCTAGGCCCCCTGCCGGCCCTGATCCCGCCCCACTTCCGGGATTCCTTCGAGGCCGGGGTGGATATCCTACGCTGGCGGGCGGTGAAGCTCCTGCACGACCACCTGGATCAAGCGGCATTCCGTCAAGGGCTTAAGACGGCGATCGGCGAGCATCTCGATCTCCTTTTGAGCCGCCCTCTGGCCGAATGGCTGGCGCCCGAGGCAGGCCAGGGGCTGGCCGCCGCCCTCGGCGGGGCGGCCGGGGCCTTGCTGGCCCGCCCCCAGACCGAATCCTGGCTGCGGGAGGCCTGCCGCCAGCGGATCGCCGGGCTTAAGGACTGCAACGTCCCGCTCGACGAGCTGCTGCCGGCGGCGGTGATCCAGCGTCTCTCCGGCCTGCTGCAAGACGAGGTGCCCGGCCTCCTGGCCCGGCTGCCTGCTCTGATACGCGAACCCGGCCCGCGCGAGCTGGCGGCCCGGATCATCAGCGAGGCCATCGGCTCGCTGGTCAGCCCCCTGGGGCCGGTGGCCACCCTGGTCAAGGGGCTCTTCTCTCCCGAACGGCTCCAGGACAAGATCGCCGCCTACCTAGAGAGCCGGGAGACGAAACTGGACCGCTGGCTCCAAAACGACCAGACCCGGGCCCAGGCCCGGGCGGCGGTGGCGGGGCTGGTCAACGGGCTTATGCGCCGGCCGCCCGCCGAGCTGCTCGCCCGCCTGGGCCCGAAAGACGAGGAGGCCTTGGCCGGCGAGCTGGCAGGCGGGATCGTCGCCCTTCTCCGCCAGCCGCAGGTACTGACCGCGATTGAATCATTGATCGCCGGGGGCCTGGCCGACCTTCACGGCCGCCGGGCGGGGCTGATGCTTTCCGAACTCCTGGGGCCGGAAGTTCCCGGGCGCCTCCGCGACCAGGCCGAAGCCGGGATCGCCGCCGCCATCCTCTCTGTCAAGGGCCGCCGACTCCTGGATGGGATCGTCACCACGCTGCTCGACGATCTCCTCCTGCGACGGCCAATCGGGCCGCTCGCCAAGCTCCTGCCCAAGGAGGTGCGGAAAAGGCTGGAGGAATATCTGTGGCGACAGGGCCACGACCTGCTGGTGGCCGAGACCCCCAGGCTGTTTGAGTTCGTCAACATCGAGGAGATCGTCACCCGCAAGGTCGATTCCCTGGACCTGCTGCGGCTGGAGTCCCTGCTGCTCGGGATCATGGAGGAGCAGTTCACCTACATCAACCTGTTCGGAGGGCTGCTGGGGTTGCTTATCGGCCTTTTCAACCTGGCGCTCATGGCGTGGAGATAGGCCGCCTGGGAGGTGATGGTGGCTGCCCGTGGCCGCCACCGCCCTGCCTGCCAGCCGCCGCAAGAACTATTTCAAGGAGCCGCACCCAAACAACTTGGACAATTTTTCCACGACTCTTACGGCCCCTTATGCCGTCGCCGTGAGGTCTATGGCCCAGGTTATTTCCCATCGACGGCTTCAAGGTCTAACACGAAGATGAAGAAAACACCCCGCACCTGCGTCACCCCCGCCGGCACCTTCCGTTATGGTGTGCATCGGCCCGCCTTCACCGTCGCCAATCTGCGCCCGGAGGACAAGCTGGCCGTCCTGGGGCAGCTCCCCGACGGCACCCCGGTGGACAACGCCGTCAACTTTCCAGCCGGCGCGGTGCGGGAGGAAGCCGCCGACTGGATCTACGAGGTGCCCAACCCCTTTCCCTTCCGGGGCGCCACCTTCATCGCCCGCTCCTGGGCCGAGACCAAGGTCGATCACCCGGAGCGCATCGCCCTGCCCGGCCCGCCCGCGGTCTCCATGCATCAGACCCTGAAGATCTGGCTGGGGCCGGATCTCAACCACGGCCAGCGCACCTCGTTGTTTGCCGACCTGCCGCACCCGGTGCGCATGGCGCTGGCCGCCAACTCCACCGACCCCGAGGACCTGATCGTCCTGGCCGACCAGGCCTGCCACCTCCTCTTCGACCGCAGCAGCGGCCGGCCCATCGGCCTGCGCTACCGGCAAGACCGGGAGGGCCGCGTCGAGCCGGATATCCACGATCACGCCATCTTCGAGGTGCTGGTCAACAACCCCCACCTGCCGGACGACTTCAAGCAGGCGATGGTGCTGCGGCCCGGCGTCCAGGGGGCGAGCGAGGTCGTCGGCGAATGGAGGGAGGGAGAGAGCCACGTCTTCGAGTACCTGCGGCGCAACAGCTATATCCCCTGGGGCCACCACGCCGCCAACCTGGCCGACGACGCCATCCGCTACCGGATCGACGACCTAAGCGCCCTGGACCTGGCCGGTCTGCGCCACCTCTACTACCAGCGCAGCTTCTGCCGCCTGGCGGAAGGCCTGAACCTGGCCGGCCCCGAGCCCCGACGGATGATCTCCCCCGAGGAGTTGGAGACCCTGCGTCGCAAGGTCGTCAAGGCCCTGGCCAAGGCCGCACCCGAGGGCCTGCCCTTCGACCGCACCCTCTGGGGCTGGAATTTCGGCTTCGACTGCGCCGCCAACGGCTACCGGATGCACGCCTCCCACCAGATGATCCACCAGCAGTTCGCCCTGCTGCCCGCCAGTCTTACCGCCAGCCACAGCGGCCCGCATCCTGAAGGGGAGGAGGTGATGCAACCCTACGGCTGCGGCGACTTAATCCACGACTTCATAACCGAATACGCGGCCCAGACCGGGTCCTCGTTCTTCAACGACTACCACGCCGCCATCACCGGCAATACCCGCCTGGATGGCCGTACCGACCGGGAGAGCAGCCTGATCGTGTACAGCGACGGCATCGTCATCCTCTTCGTGCCCAAGGCCCAGACCTCGCAGTGGGAGTTGCAGCTGATGCCGGTAAGGCCGGTGGGCAACATCCTGGAGGCGGATCTCGAAACCCGTCAGTCCCTGGACCGGGGGATGCTGATCGCCATGCAGACCCTAACCGGCCTGGGCGCCCGGATGATTACCACCATCGAGTATCCCAAGCGTTTCGGGGCCAAGACCGACCAGCGCCTGCTCTACTCCTTCCTGCCCAAGCTGCCCTACGCGCCCGGCGCCTTCAGCGAGGCGCAACTGCGTTTCGTCTGTGGCCACTACCCGGAGGACTTCGCCCGTAGCTGCCGTAACAAGTTAACGGTTTACAGACGGGAGACAACCGATTAACAAGCTAAAGGGCAACCTCGTCCTCACCACCGCCGACCCGCCTCTGGCCCCGGCTTGGCCCCCTTGACCCGCAACTACCCCCCCAAAGACCCTCCCAACGCGGAGGGGGAGGATAATCATCCCATGCGCGATACCCTGCCAATCGTGGCCCTGGTGGGCCGACCCAACGTCGGCAAATCCTCCCTTTTTAACCGCATAACCCGCCGAAACAAGGCGATCATCGATCCCACCCCGGGCGTGACCCGCGACCGGCAGTTCGCCACCGTGGAAGGCGGCGGGCGACGCTTTATCCTGGTGGATACCGGAGGCATCGAATGCCAGCCGGGACGGGAGGGCCGGGACGAGTCCGAGGCCAAGGTGTCGGTGCTGATCCGCGAGCAGAGCTGGCAGGCGGTGAATGATGCCGACCTCATCGTCCTGGTCGTAGACGGCAAGGAGGGGCCCACCAGCGACGACCTCGAGCTTATCTCCGGGCTGCGCAAGACCGCCAAGCCCCTGCTGGTGGCGGTCAACAAGATCGACGACCAGGGCCGGGAGGAAGAGCGGATCTCCCCCTTCTACGCCCTGGGTGTTTCCGGTCTGTGGCCGCTGTCGGCGGCCCACGGTTACGGGATGGACGACTTCCTGAGCGAATTACGCGCCCAGCTTGGGCCGGAAGACGGGGAGGGGCAGACGGAGGAGGACGGAGAGGCACCCATCCGGCTGGCCTTCATCGGCCGGCCCAACGTCGGCAAATCGTCGCTGATCAACCGGCTGCTGGGCGAGGAGCGGATGGTGGTCTCCGAGGTGCCGGGCACCACCCGCGACTCGGTGGACACCCTGCTCGAACGTCATGGCCGCCGCTACCTGCTGATCGACACCGCCGGCATTAGGCGCAAGGGCAAGGTCGCGGACAAGGTGGAGAAGTTCTCGGTGCTCAGGGCCCTGCGCGCCCTGGAGAAATGCGACATCGCCCTGGTCCTGCTCGACGCCGGCGAGGGGATCACCGAGCAGGACACCAAGGTCATCGGCTACGCCTTCGAGCGGGGCCGCGCCTGCCTGGTGGCGGTCAACAAGTGGGACCTGGTCAAGGGCGACGCCAAGCGTCAGAAGTGGTTGCTTAGCGAGATCGAGCGGGCCACCAACTTCGTGGGTTACGCCCCGGTCGCCACCCTGTCGGCCATGACTGGCCAAGGCGTGGGGCAGATCTTCAAGCAGGTTGAGACCATATTCCGCCAGTTCTCGGCCACGGTGACCACCGGGCTGGTCAATCGGGTGCTGCAAAAGGCGGTGACGGCCCATCCCCCGGCCCTGCACCAGGGGAAGAGGCTCAAGTTCTACTACACCACCCAGGTCGCCACCCGGCCACCGACCTTTGCCATCTATGTCAACTACCCGAAAGGGGTACATTTTTCTTATTACCGCTACCTGGTGAACCAATTCCGCGCCGAGCTCAAGCTCGATCAGACCTCGCTTCGGATCCTGCTCAAGGAGCGGCAGCGAAAGGACTACGGATCTACCGGGCCGGCCGGCGCGGCTTGATGCGACTATCAGCCCGATTGACAAGGGCGAGGACAGATGGTTAGCAGATGACCAGGCCGGGCCGTTACCGGCGTGGCAAGTATTGATGGCGTCGCAAAAAGACCGATCTACTGCGGCGCGTGGCGGTTTGGCTCGTTCGGCATACCATCTGTATGGCCTCACTCGCCAAACACACCCCGCGCCTTGTATATCGGCCCTTTTGCTTAG
>JAJYJA010000128.1 GCA_021789795.1 Deltaproteobacteria bacterium
TGGCCGGGCTTCAGTTGCGGGCGGTGCGGCTCACCTTCACCTGCCCGCTGACTGGGGCCAGGGAGGATTTCCGTGCCCCGGAGCCCGCCTCGGAGATTGAGAAGTAAAAGAGGCGGCTACCTCCTTGCTGAAAATGTTCAGCTAGAGGAGCCGTTTATTAGCGTCAAGATTTACTTGATTGCAAGACCTGACCCCTATCTATTCTTGCTCGCACAGTAAGCACAGTAAATGGAGACTAACAATGGCGTGGGTAACGCTCAGCTATAGCAATAGGCAGATCAAGAAAGCAGGTAATGTTCTGGCTGGAAGAGATACTTCTATGCCTTATGCCGAGGCAATGGAAATCATGAACAACTGGCGGTCATTTCATAGCTATCCACTGAACGCCATCCAGATGAACCTACGTCAGATGTCTCATAAGTATTCTAAAAATATCCTGATAGCGCAGAGACTAAAGCGTGTTGACTCGATAATCAATAAACTTAAACTGTTTCCAATTATGCCGCTTTCTAACATGCAGGATATAGGTGGATGTAGATCTATTATGGAAGATATTAAGCAAGCAAACAAACTTGTGAACTTCTATCTGACAAAGTCAGAAACTTACCATAAGATAGTTAAACACAACGACTACGTTACAAATCCAAAAGAGTCTGGTTATCGCAGCTATCACCTTGTATATAAATATAATAGCAAGTTCTCAAAACACGCCATATTCAACGGTATTCAAATTGAGATTCAGATTAGAACGAAAGTTCAACACGCGTGGGCAACCGCAGTTGAGACAGCCGGCATGTTTTTAAAAACTGCTCTGAAATCAAATCAAGGGTCTGATGACTGGCTTCGATTTTTCCGGCTTTGTGGGTCGCTTTTCGCTGCGGTTGAAAATAACCCAATTGATGGTCAACTAGGGAGTATGAACGACATTAAGGCGGAGATATTTATCCTGAACAATAAAATCAACGCTATTAAGAGGCTGCAACTATATAATAGCTCGATAAAAGTTTTAGAAGGTAAGAAAAAATATAATGAAAAGTATTTCATCCTTGAACTAGACACCAAGCATAACCAACTTAGGATTTTATCATTTTCAAACGAACAATTCTCCAAGGCATCTGACTTATATCTAAAGCTCGAACAAGAGCGGAAAGATGAAATAGACATAGTGTTAGTATCTGCTGAGTCTGTAGACATTCTTCGGCGAGCCTACCCTAACTATTTTAGTGATACGTCATATTTTGTGAAAATATATAAGCAAGCTTTAGTCTAACACTTGGTGGTTGCCGCACTAGCTAAGCCGCCCCACAATTATGTTCAATCCCTGCTGATGTTGGACAGGGACGCAGTAGGTCGGATTTTTGTGACGTAATAAAAAAAGAGGCGGCCATCTTTGCGATGGTCGCCTCTTGCCGCCCAAACGGGCGTGGTCTGCTGGGGGTCAGTGCTTGATGGTCTCGCCAAAAGATAGCCAATGGCTAAGCAAAAGGGCCGATATACAAGGCGCGGGGTGCGTTTGGCGAGTGAGGCTATACAGCTGGTATGCCGAACGAGCCAAACCGCCCAGCGCCGCAGTAGATCGGACTTTTTGCGACGCCATCAGTGCTTGGCTGCGCCCTCGGCGCCGATGCCCAGATAGGTGCGCACCTTTTCGGACTCGAACATCTCCTCCGCCTGTTTCTCGCGGGTCAGGAGCGAGACCAGGAAGGCGACCAGGAAGGCCAGGCCCATGGAGAACACCCCGGGATTTTTCATCTTGAAGGGGGCGGGCTTGACGGCCTTCTTGGCGGCCTCGGCGTCCGTCTTGGCCTTGGCGAGCTCGGTCTGCTTGGCCAGCAACTGATTCGGGGCCAGGCCCGGGGCCTTGATCTCCTGGTCGAGCTTGGTCACCAGGGCGGCGGCGGTGTTCATCGCCTTCACCTCCTTGGCCTGCATGACATCGACATAGACGGTGGGCGACAAGACGATCAGGCCCACCGCCACGATCATCCCGGTGTAGATGCTTAAGGTGGCCCCGGCGGTGGTCAGCTTCTTCCAGGTGATGGAGAGGAGCAGGGCCGGGAAGTTGGCGCTTGAGGCCACCGCAAAGGCGAGCCCCACCATGAAGGCCACGTTCTGGCCCTTGAACAGGATGCCCAAGAGCACCGCGGCGATGCCCAGGCCGACGGTGGCGATCTTGGCGACCCGCATCTCCTCCTTCTCGTTGGCCTGGCCGTTGCGGAAGACGCCCACGTAGAGGTCGTGCGACAGGGCGGTGGCCCCGGCCAGGGTCAGGCCGGCAACCACCGCCAGGATGGTGGCGAAGGCCACCGCCGCCAGGAAGCCCAGGAACATGCTGCCGCCGTTGAACTCGGCCAGCGTCAAGGCCGCCATGTTGCCGCCGGCGTCGATCTTGGTGATGAACTCCTTGCCCACCAGCACCGCGGCCCCGAAGCCGATGGTCACGGTCAGGATGTAGAAGTAGCCGATGAAGCCGGTGGCGTAGAACACCGACTTTCTGGCCTCGCGGGCGTCGGGCACGGTGTAGAAACGCATCAGAATGTGGGGCAGGCCGGCGGTGCCGAACATCAGGGCCAGGCCCAGGGAGAAGGCGTCCAAGGGGTCGGAGATCAGGCCGCCGGGCTCCAGGAAGGAGTTGCCGTACTTGCTGGCCGCCAGGTGAAAGAGCTTGCCGTAGCTGAAGTCCACCTTGCTTAAGGTGAGCAGCACCAAGACCGTGGCCCCGCCCAGGAGGAGCACCGCCTTGATGATCTGCACCCAGGTGGTGGCCAACATGCCGCCGAAGAGCACGTAGGCGATCATCAGGCCGCCCACGATGTAGAGGGCCGACTCGTAGGGCAGGTTGAACATCAGCTTGATGAGCGTCCCGGCGCCCACCATCTGGGCGGTGAGGTAGAAGAGCACCGTCACCAGGGAGCCGATGGCCGCCGCGGTCTTGATGGGCCGCTGCTGGAGCCGGAAGGCGACCACGTCGGAGAAGGTGTATTTGCCTAAGTTGCGCAGCGGCTCGGAGATCAGGAACATGACGATGGGCCAGCCCACCAGCCAGCCCACCGAGTAGATGAGCCCGTCAAAGCCCTTGGTGGACACCAGCCCGGCGATGCCCAGGAAGGAGGCGGCGCTCATGTAATCTCCCGACAGGGCCAGGCCGTTCTGAAAGCCGGTGATGCCGCCGCCGGCGGCGTAGAATTGGCTGGCGGTCTTGGTCTTCTTGGCCGCCCAGTAGGTGATGCCCAGGGTGGCTAGGACAAAGAGCAGGAAGCAGAGCACCGAGACAGGGTTCAAGGTGCCGATAACGGTTTGATACTGTTGCGCTTGTTGTGCGACCATTGCCATCACCCTCCCACCCGTTTTTTGACCCGCTTGACCATCTCGTCGTAGCTGCTGTTGGCCCAGAAGATATAAATGCCAGTCAACACCCAGGAGAGGACGATCACCCCCACCGCGATCGGGATGCCGATGGTGATGGCGGAACCCTCGGCGATCTTTTCGGCCAGGAAGCCCTTGTCGTAGGCAATTAACCCTATGAAGCCGAAGTACAGCGTCAACTCGATAATGGTCAGGATTAGGGATACGGTGTTTTTCTGGGAGGCCAGGGAGCGGAACTCGGGGTCGTTAAGGATCTTGTGGGCTGATTCGCTGCTCATTCATCGTCCTCCTTCTGCTTGCTGGTCTTGGTTAAACCTCATCCTCTTCATCGTGTTTAGCCTCCCTTTTCTTGAGTTGAATTGCATACCACGCTGTTACATATCTAAAAAACTTTTCGCATTATATAGCATGGTATTTTTACGCATGTCAAGGTTTTGTATGGGGGAAATTTGTCTGGGTTACATCGACCACCAGGGCTGGTTGAACCGCTGGCCGGCCTTGAGGAAGTCGCCCAGGGTGCGCACCCCGTGCCTTTGGAGCTTGCCGGCCAGGAAGAGGAAGAGATAGGCGGTTTGCAGGGCGTCTTGCAGGGCGTTGTGGGCGGGGAAGGCGGGCAGGGCGTACTCGGCGGCCAGGGCGGAGAGGTGGTAGTCGGCGTTGGCGGCGCACTCCCCGCCCCCGCCCTGGCAGAATTCGCGGTAGCGCAGGGCCAGGCCCAGGGTGTCGAGGTAGGGGGTGACGAGGACGCCGCCCATCAGCCGCCGGGCGGCCCGGTTTAAGAACTCCAGATCCAGGCGCAGGAAGTGGCCGACCAGCAGGGCGTCGCCGCAGAATTCGACAAATCTGGGCAGCACCTCGGCGAGCCCCGCCGCCTGGCGCAGTTCCTGGGGGGTGAGCCGGTGCACCAGGGTGCTCTTGGTCTGGAAGCGGGCCTGGGGCCGCGCCAGGGCGTGGAAGGTCTCGCCGCAGAGGATGCGCTGGTTTTTGATGCGCACCGCGCCGATGGCCACGATCTCGTCCTGGGCGCTGAAACCGGTCAGCTCGGTGTCCAAGGCCACGAATTCGTAGTCCGCAAGCGGGCCGCCCTCGTCGATCCCGGCTCCGAACCGTTGGCGGTTGCGGACGATGAGCGGGTGAACGGGCCGTCCGCCCCCGGGCAGCAGCCCCCGTATCCGGTCGATTAGGCGCCTGGCCACGGGCGGTTAGAGGTCGCGGATGTTGAAGTCCTGGCGGATCACCTCCTGCATCCGGGCGATCACCGTGAAGGACTCCTTTAAGGTCTGGCGCTCCAGGTCGGAGAGGTCCTGGGGGTTGATGCGGTTGTCCGGCTGCCGGCCTCCCTCCAGCATCCGCAACTGGTGCACCAGCCGTACCTGCATCAGGAACTCGTAGGCCTCGACGATCTCGCCGTAAAGCTCCTGGGATAGGTGCCGGGTCTCGTGGACAACGCGCAGCCGGTCGATGGTGTTGACCTCCTCGATGCCGTGCCGCAGGGCCATCAGGCGGGCGAAATCGACGAAGAAGACGAGGGCCTTCTCCTTGAGGTCGAAGGTGTTCTTGTGCGCGCCGTCCTTCTCGACGATGAAGTTCTTGAAGAAGGACAGGGGCGGACGGGAGGAGAGGCAGTTGCGGGCCAGGTGGAGGAGAAACAATCCCCCCTGGCGGGCGGTTTCGGTCAGCGCCAGCCGCAGCTCGGTTGCCAGGGAAAGCTCGCCGAAGCCGGGCCGGAAGTCGAAGAAGATGGTGGAGTTTAAGATCTCCCGGGGCTCCGGTTCCCCGCACCAGTCGCGGAAATAGCCCTTCCAGGCCGCCAGCGGCCGCCGCCACTTGGGGTTGCTGGCCATGATCTCGCCGGGGCACAGGGGGTAGCCGCAGAGGACGAGATGGCGGATGGCGCCCTCGGCAAAGGCGCGGAAATACTCCTCCGCCTGCCCCATAAGCACCGGGTCGGGGCTGTCCTGGTAGAGGAGGGCGTTGTCCTGGTCGGTCTTGAAGGTCTGCTCCCGGCGGCCCTCGCTGCCCATCAGGAGCCAGCAGAAGGGCAGGGGCGGCTCGCCGGTTTCCGCCGCCAGCATGGTCAGCAGCCGGTCCAGGATCTGGTCGTTTAGCACCGCGATCATCCGGGTGATGTTGTGGGCCCGGGCGCCCTCCTCGATCAGGGTGCGGATGACCTGCGGCACCTTGCGGGCCAGGAGATAGAGCCCCTCGATCCGGCGCTGGGCCACGATCTCCCGGAAGAGGTAGAGCGGCGAGGTGCCCTGCTCCACCATGATGTCGTGGGTGGTGACCATCTTGACGATCTCGCCGTTTTTTTCGATGGCCAGGTGGTGCACTCGCTCCCGCATCATGGTGAGCAGGGCGTCGAAGGCCATCGCCTGGCTGGAGATGGTGCGCACCGGCGAGGCCATGATCATGGATGCCGGGGTCTGGTAGTCCAGGCCGCCCGCCACCACCTTGGCCCGCAGGTCCTTGTCGGTGACGATGCCCTTGATCTGGCCGTCGGCGCCGGTGAGCAGGAGCGAGCCGATCAGGTTGTCGGTCATGATCCGGGCCACCTCCCGCACCGGGGTGTCCTCGGGGGCGGTGTACAGCCGGCCCTTGGCGATCTCCTCCACCGGCGAGGAGAAGAGGTGCAGCGCCCCCTCGGTGCGGGGGGCGATCTGGTGCTGACGCAGCTCGGCGTAGGCCCCCTTGACCAGCTTCTCGGTCATGGAGCGCAGGAAATAGTGCGAAATCTCGGCATGTTCCGCCAGCAGGGCCAGGAAGTCCCGTTTGGCGATCAGGAAGCAGAAGGTGTCCTCCACCGTCTCCACGTTCAGGTTGGCCCGGGTGCCCTGGATGATCGACAGGGAGCCGAAGCACTCGCCCTCGCCCCGGAAATCCTTCAGCGTCACCTCGTCCTGGTCGTTTTTGAGATAACTCTTCACCCCGCCCTTCTGGATCAGGTAGAGGAAGTCAACCTGGGTGGCGTTCTGGCGGAAGATCATGGTCCCGGCAGGGAAGAAGTCGATCACGCATTGGGCGGCCAGCCGCGTCCTGGACTCGGGGCCTAAGAGGTTGAAGGGCAGGGTCTGGGCGAGAAAATCGGCCACCCCCGCCACTGGCATGAAGGCTTGTTCCCTTTTGGTCATGGCAGGATTTGGGTAATCAGGGGGAATAATGAGTCTGGGCGGCGTCCGCCGGTTGGAGGTCGGCTGATGACCACGCAGATGCGGTGCTGCCGGACAGTTTCACCTACGGCTTAGGTATTTACCCTAGTGGCAATGCCGCGACTTGGCAACCGTTAAATCAGGGGGAAGTTGCTAAACCTTGATGGTCTCGCAAAAAGGTAGCCGATGGCTAAGCAAAAGGGCCGATATACAAGGCGCGGGGTGTGTTTGGCGAGTGAGGCCATACAGATGGTATGCCGAACGAGCCAA
>JAJYJA010000129.1 GCA_021789795.1 Deltaproteobacteria bacterium
GGGCTAGACGCACGGCGCAGACCTTGTACTCCGGGCACTGGGCCTTGGGGTCGCGGGCGGCGGTGGTCAAGAGGTTGATGGGCGTCTCCGGGAAGTGGAAGCTGGTGTACACCGAGCCCGGCGGGGTCTGCCCGGTGACCAAGGCCCGCACCGTGACCTCGCCCCGCCGGGAGACAAGCCGCACCAAGTCGCCAGTCCGCAGGCCGAGGGCCGCCGCGTCCTTGGGATGCACCTCCAGCGCCGCCTCCGGGCACTCGCGGTTCAAGGCCGGGCATTGCCGGGTCATGGTGCCGGTGTGGTAGTGGTGATAGACCCGCCCGGTATTCAGGATAAAGGGATAATCGGCGTCCACCGTCTCGGCGGCCCCCTGGTGTTCTCCTGGCATAAAGCGCCCCCGCCCCCTGGTGAAGAAGTACTTGTGCAGGAAGGGGGTGCCGGGATGGTTACGGTTCCAGCACGGCCATTGCAGGCCCCAGGAACGCTCCAGCCGGTCGTGGAACATGCCGCCGTAGATGGGGGCGAGCAGGGCGATCTCCTCCATGATCTCGGCCGGCGAGTCGTAAGCCATCCGGTAGCCCATGGCCTCCGACAACGCCATCAAAATGTCGCTGTCGGTGCGGCAGCCGGAAAGCGGCGGGATGGCGGCCCGCACCATCTGCACCCGACGCTCGGAGCTGGTGAAGGTGCCGGTCTTCTCGGCGAAGGAGGCGGCGGGGAAGACCACGTCGGCCAGGGCCGCGGTCTCGGTCAGGAAGAGGTCGGAGACGGCCAGGAAATCGAGCCCGGTCAGGGTCTCCCGCACCTTGTCCAGGGCCGGGTCGCTCAACATGGGATTCTCGCCCATGACCATCAGCCCCCGGATCGGCCCCCCGGCCCCGCCGTGGGTCATCTGCAACAGGGTGAGGCCGGGTCGGGAGGGCAGCTCTACCCCCCAGGCGCGCTCGAACTTATCCCGGTGATCCTGGTTCTCCACCGGCTGATAACTGGGGAACACCCCCGGCAGTGCCCCCATGTCGCAGGCCCCCTGGACGTTATTCTGGCCGCGCAGGGGATCGACGCCGGTGAACTCCTTCTCCACCTGGCCGGCGAGCATGGCCAGGTTGGCGATGGCCTGGACGTTGTCGGTGCCGCAGATGTGCTGGGTTATTCCCAGGCAGTAGCAGATCACCGCCTTCTGTGCCCGGGCGTAGGTCTGGGCCGCGGCGCTGATGGCGGCCAGCCCCACCCCGGTGATCGCCGCCACCGCCTCCAGATCCATCTGGAAGAGCATATCGCGCAGGGCGAGAAAGTTCTCGGTCCGCATCTCGACAAACAGGTCGTCGGCCAGGTTCTCGTCTAAAATGACCCGCATCATGGCGTTGATGAGCGGGATGTCGGTGCCGGGCCGGATGGCCAGGTGGATATGGGCGTGCTCGGCAAGCCGGGTGCGACGGGGATCGACGACGATCAGCTTGGCCCCCCGGTCGAGGGCGGCAAATATCCGACGGGCCACCTGGGGATGGGCCTCGGTGGTGTTCGAGCCCACCGCCAGGATCACCTGGGCCTGGCCGATCTCCTCGATAGAGTTGGTCATCGCCCCGCTGCCGAAGGTGGTGGCCAGACCGGCCACGGTGGGGGCGTGTCAGAGCCGGGCGCAGTGGTCGATGTTGTTGGTGGCCAGCACCGCCCGGCTGAACTTCTGGGCCAGGTAGTTCTCCTCGTTGGTGCACTTGGCCGAGGCCATGAACCCCAGGGCCTCCCCCCCGGCCCGCTCCTTGATCTCGGAAAACCGCCGGGCGGTTACCGCGATCGCCTCCTCCCAGGAGACCGGCCTCAGCTCACCATCCTTTCTAAGCAGGGGCTGGCGCAGCCGGTCAGGGTGGTGGATGAACTGGTGGATATTCCAGCCCTTGACGCAGAGGTTGCCTTGGGACACGGGGTGGTTGCGGCTGGGCGAGGCGCCGATGATCCGGCCTTCCTCCTCGCGCAGGTAGAGGCCGCAGCCGCAGCCGCAATAGACGCAGGTGGTGAGGATGTCGGGCATGATGACCCCTCCGACGGGAGTTAAAAGGGCTTACAAAATCGCGCCGCAAGATAGCCCGAGGAAAACGCCCGGCCCCCGGGTTGGCCGGGGATGACGGCGCCGAAACCATCTCGATCAGCGGCCCTTATTCTAGGCCGGGGCAGGCCGGCGTGTCAAAGGGATTTACGGAAATCACCTTACACCTCGCCCCCACACATTTCCCTCTGGCCAGATGGCCGGCAACCCGCTATAAATAGACTTAAGGCGGCCGAGACACCCGCCCCCATAAACCCCATGCCCGAACCAGACCCTCCCCAGCCGCGCAACGGCAACCATCACCGTCTAAACGGGATCCGCACCGTGGTGTTGCTGTACGCCGCCTTCGCCGCCCTGTGGATCCTGCTCTCCGACCGGGCGGTGGAGATGCTGTTCTCCTCCCCCGCCGCCATCACCCTGGCCAGCACCCTGAAGGGCTGGTTCTTCGTCCTCGTCACCTCCCTCTTGCTCTACGGACTGATGCGGCAGACGATCCACCCTTCCTCCTTGGCACCTAAGCCGCCCGCGGTCAGATTGAGGCCCCTGCTGCTGCCGGTGGCCATCCTGATCGCCCTTATCGCCGGGGTGACGGCGCTGGCCGCCATCCAGGCGGTTGAGCGGGGAGAAAACGAGGCAATGGGCCGGCTGCAGACCATCGCCGCCTTCAAGGTGAAACAGGTCAGCGAATGGCTCAACGAGCGCCAGGCCGACATCCGCTTCGTACAGGGCAACCAGGCCCTGGCCCGGCTCTACGCCCGCTGGCGGGATACGGGCGACCAGGCGAGCCTTGCGGAACTGTCCGGGCGGATAAACCGCTTCCAGAAACTAAACGCCTTCCGGGGCTTTTTGCTCTTCACCCCCCACGGCAGGTGCCTGTACGCCTCGGAAGGGATGCCCCAGGTCAAGGCCAGCCTCGACATCCTCAGACTCGCCCAAGCCGCCCGGGCCCAGCCCGAGGCCGGGGTCTTCACCCTCCACCTGGAGGGCGGCCACCCCTGCCTGGATTTCGTCGCCTCCCTGCCGGAGGCGGGGGGCAAACCGGGCGGCATCGTGGTGCTGCGGGTCGCCCCGGAGGATTACCTCTTCCCGCTCATGCAGACCTGGCCCATCCCCAGCGCCAGCGGCGAGACCCTGATCGCCCGCCGCGACGGAAACGAGGTGCTCTACCTCAACGACCTGCGCTTCCGCCGGGAGGCGGCCCTGCGCCTGCGCCTGCCGCTGGCCCAACCCCACCTGCTGATGGCCCAGGTGCTGCAAGGAGACGTCTCCCTGGGCGAAGGCCTGGCCGGACTCGATTACCGCCAGGTGCCGGTGCTGGGGGTGGGGCTGGCGGTGCCCGGCAGCGACTGGTTCCTGATCGCCAAGATCGACCGGGCCGAGGTCATGGCCCAGGCCCGGCCCGACCTCTGGTGGATCGTCCTCTGCGGTGGGCTGGGGATCGCGGTGGTGGTGGCCAGCGCCTACCTGATGCGTCAGCGCCAGGAGCTGGCCTTTACCCTGCGCGAACGCCACCTGCAAGAGGAACGGCTCAAGGCCCTGCAACTGCTGGACGCCATCGCCGCCCACTCCCCGGACCCGATCTTCGTCAAGGACCGGCAGGGCCGCTACCTGCTGTTCAACCAGGCGGCGGCCAAGATCGTCGGTCAGCCGGCGGAGCAGGTGCTGGGCAAGGACGATACCGCCATCTTCCCCCCGGAAATGGCCCAGGAGATCATGGAGCGGGATCAACGGCTCATGCTCGAGGGCGGCCAGGAGACCTTCCAGGAGACCCTGCCCCTGCCCGGAGGCGGGCCGACCTGCCACCTGATGATCATCAAGGGGGCGCTGCGCGACCCGAAGGGCCAGGTCACCGGCCTGTTCGGGGTAGGCCGCGACGTTACCGAGCTGCGGGAGGCGGAGGAGAAGATCAGGGCCACCGCCCATGACCTGGCCACCGCCCAGGAGGTGGCCCACGTGGGAAGCTGGCGGCTGGACGGCCCCGACGCCCCGGAGCGAAAGCTTGTCTGGTCGGAGGAGACCTACCGCATCTTCGGCCTCCCCCAGGGCGAGCCGGTGACCTTCGGCCGCTTCCTGACCCTGGTCCATCCCGAGGACCGGGAACGGCTGGTGGCGGCGAGACAGGCGGCCCTGACCGGCCAGCCCTTCGATGTCGAGTACCGGATCATCACCCCCGCCGGCCAGGTCAAGTGGCTGCACGGCCAGGGCGAGCTGACGCCCGGCCCCGACGGCGTTCCTTACCTGGGGGTGGGCGCCGTTCAAGACATCACCGAGCACAAACGGGCCGAGGAGGAACGGGAGCGGCTGCAAGAGCAACTGGTGCAGGCCCAGAAGATGGAGTCGGTGGGCCGGCTGGCGGGCGGGGTGGCCCACGACTTCAACAACATGCTGTCGATCATCATGGGCTACACCGACCTGGCCCTGACCCAGGCCCCACCGGAAGGCATGCTGCATGCCAACCTGCAAGAGATTCAAACCGCCGCCAAGCGCTCGGCGGAGCTGACCCGCCAGCTCCTGGCCTTCGCCCGCAAACAGGTGATCATGCCCAGGGTGCTGGACTTGAACCAAGCCACCGAGGGGATGCTCAAGATGCTCAGACGGCTGATCGGCGAGGATATCGAGCTGATCTGGCGCCCGGAGCCCGGCCTGTGGCCGGTGAAGGTGGACGCCTCCCAGATCGACCAGGTGCTGGCCAACCTGTGCGTCAACGCCCGGGACGCCATCGCCGGCACCGGCCAGGTAACCATCGCCACCGCCAACCTGACCCTGGGCGAAGAGCACCTCGCCGCCCATCCCGACTGCGCCCCCGGCCAGTACGTCCGGCTCTCGGTGACCGACACCGGCATCGGCATGAGCCCGGAGGTGGCGGCCCGGGCCTGCGAGCCCTTCTTCACCACCAAGGGGGTGGGCAAGGGCACCGGCCTGGGGCTGGCCACCGTCTATGGCATCGCCAAGCAGAACCGGGGCGGGGTAAGCATCGAGAGCCAGCCGGGACAGGGCGCCACGCTGGCGGTCTTCCTGCCCCGCCACCAGGGCGCGTCCGAAGCGTCCGCGGCCCCGGCCCCGGAAAACGCCGTCCCGGTCCACAGCGAGACGGTGCTGGTGGTGGAGGACGAGAAGGTGATCCTGCAGATGATCGTGGCCATGCTGAAGAAACAGGGCTACCAAGCCCTGGCCGCCGCCTCGCCGGGGGAGGCGATCGGGATGATCGAGTCCGGAGTCCCGGCCGACCTGCTCTTAACCGACGTGATCATGCCGGAGATGACCGGCCGCGAGCTTAACGACCGGATCGCCAAGCTCAGGCCCAGCCTGCGCTGCCTCTACATGTCGGGCTACACCGCCGAGGTCATCGGCCAGCACGGGGTGCTGACCGCCGAGACCCGCTTCATCCAAAAGCCCTTCTCCCAGCGGGAGCTGGCCGCCCAGGTGCGGGCGGCGCTCGACGCCGACTGAGCGGCGGGCGTCAATTATCGGTTGTCAATCCCCAGGGAATACATTAAATTTGCCGACTTGCGGCGAGGGCCTGTTATTTAAGTGAAGGAAGTCCAGGACTACTATTTCAAGAAGGCGCAGCGGGAGGGCTACCCCGCCCGGTCGGTCTATAAGCTTGAGGAGGCCCAGCACAAGTACGGCTTCCTTAAGCGCGGCCAGCGGGTTCTGGACCTGGGCGGCTATCCGGGCAGCTGGTCGATGTACAGCGCCAAGACCGTCGGCGATCAGGGCCTGGTGGTGGCGGTGGACTTGCAGTCGGGCCGGCGGCGGCAGGAGAGTAACCGCGCCCCCATCGAGTTCGTGCGCGGCGACATCATGCGGGACGAGACCCTGGCCGCCATCGAGAGGCTGGCACCTAACTTCCAGGTGGTGTTGAGCGACATGGCCCCTCAGACCACGGGCAGCAAGTGGGCCGACCACCAGAAGTCGCTGGTCCTCTGCCGCCAGGCCCTGGACTTGGCCCGCCGGCTACTGGTGCCGGGCGGGGCCTTCTACTGCAAGGTCTTCGACGGCGAGGACTTCAAGGAGTTCTTCGAGCAGACCAAGAGGGATTTCCGGCAGACCAAGATCGTCAAGCCCAAGAGTTCGCGGCCCGAAAGCCGGGAGCTGTTCGTGCTGGGGCTGGAATTTGTGGGCCAAGCAGATAAAAAACCAAGATCAACCTAGGAGACTCGGGCCATGCAGACCCTGACCGCCAACCAGGCGCGCGCCAGCCTACAACAAATCATCGACCAGACCGCCATGAATCACGAGCCGGTGGTGATCACCGGCAAACGCAACAACGCCGTGCTGATCTCGTCCGAAGACTGGGCGGCGATTCAAGAAACCATATATCTCCTGTCGATACCCGGCATGAGGGAGTCCATACTGGAAGGCATGCACACCCCGGTCGCCGAGTGCGCCAAGGACCTGCCCTGGTGAGTTGGAACTTGGTTTACACGAAACACGCCCAGAAGGATGCCAAGAAGCTATCCGCATCCGGACTAAAGGAAAAGGCCAGCACAGTTTTGATGATATTATGTAAAAATCCGTTTCAGAATCAACCACCTTATGAGAAATTAACTGGGGATCTGGCCGGAGCCTATTCCAGACGGATTAACATTCACCATCGGTTGTTGGTATATTAAGTTTTGATGATCTCGCAAAAAGGTAGCCGATGGCTAAGCAAAAGGGCCGATATACAAGGCGCGGGGTGTGTTTGGCGAGTGAGGCCATACAGATGGTATGCCGAACGAGCCAAACCGCCACGCGCCGCA
>JAJYJA010000130.1 GCA_021789795.1 Deltaproteobacteria bacterium
CGAGGGAGGAGGGGGTTGAATGAACGGCGGGCAATTTGACAGCCAGGTGGCGGTGGTCACCGGCGCCACCAAGGGCATCGGCCGGGCGATCACCTTGGCCCTGCTGGCCGGGGGGGCGACGGTGGTCGGGGTCTATGGCGGCGACCAGGCGGCGGCGGCGGGGTTGCGGCAGGAGTGCGCCGTCCACGGGGAGCGGCTGAGCCTTTTTTGCTGCGACGTGGCCGACTACCAGGCGGTAGCCGGGCTCTACCAGGAGATCGAGGCCCGCTTCGAGACGATCGACATCCTGGTCGCCAGCGCCGGCATCCGCCGGGACGCGGTGCTGGCCATGATGCCGGAGGCGGACTGGCGGCGGGTGATCGAGGTGAACTTGAACGGCTCCTTCCACATGGCCAAGTTCGCGGTGATGCTGATGATGAAGCGGCGCTACGGCCGGATCATCTTCATCACCTCGCCCATGTCCTATCTCGGCTTTGCCGGTCAGGCCAATTACGCCGCCTCCAAGGCCGGCCAGATCGGGATGATGCGCTCCCTGTCCAAGGAGGTGGCCCGGCGCAAGATCACCGTCAACTGCGTCTCCCCCGGCTTCATCGACACCGAGTTGCTCGCCGGGCTCACCCCCGAGCGCCGGGCCGAATACCAGCGACTGGTACCGCTGGGCCGCTTCGGCACCCCGGAGGAGGTGGCCCAGGCGGTGCTCTTTCTGGCGGGCCGGCAGGCGGCCTACATCACCGGCTCCACCCTGGAGATCAACGGTGGCATCTGAGATCCACGACCTGATCCCCCACCGCCCGCCCTTCCTGTGGGTGGATCGGATCGTCTCCCTGACCGCCGCCCGGATCGAGGCGGAAAAGCACCTGGCCCCGGAGTTGGACTTCTACCAGGGCCATTATCCCCAGCATCCCATCACCCCCGGCGTCATCCTCTGCGAGGCGGTGTTCCAGGCCGGGGCGCTTTTGATCGCCCATGTCCTGGCCGGCGAGGGTAGGCCGGCAGGCGGCGGGCTGCCGGTCTTGACCCGCATCCAGGCCGCCCGCTTCAAGCGCCCGGTGCCGCCGGGGTCTGACATCGCCATCGAGGCCAGCCTGGTCGAACGGCTGGGCCCGGCCTGGCTGCTCAAGGGCCGGGTGCGGGTTCAGGATCAGACCGTCCTGACGGTCGAATTCGCCTGCGCCGAGACCGCCGCCGGCTAGGGTCGGGAGTCGCCTTCCCCCCGGTCAGTCCGTCTCGATCTGAGCCAGCAGCGAGTCAATAACCGCCAATCCCCCCCGCCAGAATTCTGGGTCAGGCAACTTTACCCCAAAGGGCCGCACCAGCTCCTCGGGGCTCTCGCTGCCGCCGGCCCGCAGGAGATCAAGATATTTGGGCACAAAGGCCCGGCTGTCTTGGAGATAGAGGTTGTAGAGGGCGAGCACCAAGAGCTCGCCAAAGGCGTAGGAGTAAACGTAGCCCGGCGAGTGCAGGAAGTGGGGGATGTACGACCACCAGAGCCCGTAGCCCTCGCTTAGGCGGACGCTGTCCCCGAACATGGCCTGCTGGCTCTCCCGCCACAGCTCGGAGAGCAGTTCGGTGGAGAGCTCACCCTCGGCCCGGCGGCGGGTATGGGTCAGCTCCTCAAAGCGGTTCATGGCGATCTGCCGGAAGACGGTGGCGAAGATGGATTCGAGCTTCTGGGCGATGAAGGCGGTGCGCTCCGCCGGATTGGTCAGCAGGCCGAGCTGGTGCTTGAACAGGATGAGTTCCGCGAACACCGAGGCGGTCTCGGCCAGCACCAGGGGGGTGTCGCTGTTTAGGTAACCCTTGGGCGCCGCCAGATACTGGTGCACCCCGTGCCCCAGCTCGTGGGCCACGGTGGAGAGGTCGCGGATATTGCCGGTGTAGTTCACCAGCACGTAAGGGTGAACGTCCGGGGTGCAGGGATGGGCAAAGGCCCCGCCGCTCTTGCCTTTGAGGATCGGGGCGTGGATCCAGCCCCGGCTGAAGAACAATTCCGCCACCGTTGCCATCTCTTCCGAGAACCCGGCAAAGGCGGCGAGCACCAGCCGCCGGCCCTCCTCCCAGCCCACCTGCCGGGTGGGCAGATGGGGCAGGGGGGCGTAGCGGTCGTAGTCGAACAGCTCATTAAGCCCCAGGAGCCGGCGTTTTAAGCGATAGTAGCGGCAGGGCAGGTCGTAGCGCCGGGTCACCTCGGTAACCAGGGTGGCCACCGTCTGATCCTCGACCTCGTTGGCCAGGTTCATGGCGCTCAGCCAGCCGGGGTAGCGACGCAGCCGGTCGTCGATCATCTTGTCGGCCAAGAGGGTGTTGGTGAGGTGGGTCAGGACGTGGATCTGGCTGGTCAGCCCGGCGCTCATCTCGTCCGCCGCCTTTTGCCGCAGCTCCCGATCCGCGTGGTAGAGATCGGCCAGCACCTCCTCCTCGCCCCGCCCCGACTCTCCGAACTTCATCTGGCCCATGACCTTGTCGAACAGGAGGTTCCAGGCCCCCCGGCCCACCGGCGCGATTTCAAGCAGCAGCCTCTCCTCCGGGTGGCTCAGGAGGTGGGGGGCGTAGCGCCGGACGGACTTGAGATAGTGGCGGTAGCGATCAAGGCGGGGATCGGCGAGCAGCGGGGCCACGATTTCCTCGGCCAGGGCGCTCCACTCCAGCTCGAAGAAGATGGTCAGCTTGGCGAGCTGGCTCTCCTCCTCCCGCAGCCGTTGCAGAAAGGCGCCCGCCTTGCTGTCCTGGGTCTGGGTGGTGAAGTTCAGAAAGGCGAAGGTGCCGAGCCGGCCCCGGATCACCGCCAGCTCCTCCAGCCGGGAGACCAGGGCGAGCAGGCCTGCGGGGTCGAGGGCGCCAAGCTTGCCGCCAAATTGGCTCTGGATGGCCTGGGCCTCGGCGTGG
Source organism: Deltaproteobacteria bacterium (assembly GCA_021789795.1). GTDB lineage: Bacteria > Desulfobacterota > Desulfobulbia > Desulfobulbales > VMSU01 > VMSU01. The sequence continues at coordinate 2,887 of JAJYJA010000130.1, forward strand.
CAGTGGCCCAGGTCGGCGTCGATCTGGGGATCGTCCCCCCCCTGGTAGAGGTCGGACAGCCGCCAGATGATCTCGGTGGTGCCCAGGGCCTGATTGAGTTCGTTGGTCATGGATTGCTCCTTTGCTATTCGGGATAGCTCCTTTATTATGCTCTTCGGTAAAGGTAGGCGATGCGGCAGTTCATAGGGATACAAGTGCAATCAGTTTGGCGACGAATTGGTGCACGTCCTCATGGATTTCGTCTGCAAGCATTCCGATTGCGATCTCTTCCCGGATCAGTTGCAGTGACGGTGATCCATTGCGAAGTTGGTGGAACAACGAGTCGTTATTTTCGAACAGAAGCCTTTTGCCGTCCACCACGCTGAACACATTGGCGCTGACTGTCCTCCATGTCTTGCCAGCCGGCAAGGTGAGATTCTGGCCAGCAAAGAAGTCGTCAATCATTTGGGATACCGGGTGGAGAAAAAGGTTGTCCTCGCCCCAGCCGGTCTTTCGCGATGCGGCTCTCTTCCATGCCTCCGGCACGAGGAGATAGTTTTCGATGTTCTTGCGCTTCCATTCAAACAAGGTATCGTTGTCTGACTCCGGATGAAAGGCGTCCTCCGTGGTGTCGTAATCGAAGAGCATCAACCGTGACACTTGAGGGATGATCTGTTTGAGGGCTGCGAAATGTTCGTTCGCCCGATTCCGCATGTTCTTTTTGCCGCCGCCGCCCATGGCCTTGAAACACACCCGATCTATTGCCTGTTGAGTGCCGCATTGGTCCGCCCAGGCCCGCAGAATACGTTCATCGCTCTCCCCCTCCACATAGACGATGTAGGGGAAGGCCAGCAATCGGGTGAGCTCTTCATTGGAGACCTCGGCCATGGCCCGCAGCACCTCGGGGGTTGATTGGATGCGGGTTGGGATATGGCCGAGCAGAGAGACAATCTGGCTGACATCGACACCACGAACAAACTCCTCGGCGTGAGTGGCGATCAGGAATTGGGTATTCCGCTCACTTGACTTTCGTTTGAAGTAGTCGAGGATTTCTCTCTGAAGATTGACATGCAGGTGGGCATCAGGTTCGTCGAGCAGGATGGTGGTCGGCTGATAGCCATACAGGAAGGCAAGCAGGGTCAAAGATTGATGGAACCCGCTCCCGCCGGAGATAATGTCATAGTCCTTGCCGTTTTGCCGGTACTCGACGGAGATATAGACATCTTTAAGCGGGTCGTATTTTGGCTCACGGATTTTGACAGCGAACCAGCGTTCAACAATCTGCGCCACCTCCTTCCAGTCGGGTGGCAGTATTTGACTCTTTACTGGTCGCCCATCCTTGTCTGGACCGGGAACGGAACAGACCCTCAAAAGCAGATTCCGCAGCACGCTACCGGGTTGCCCCTTGCCTACCTGTTGGCGGATAGGAGAGCTATCCAACCATTTCTCGGTCGGCTCAAGGCCTGAGAATGGCGGCACATAGGCAATTTTCGGCAAATCTCCCCGTTGTTCACATTCGCGGAATTTCGTCCACCCCTCGCTGGGGATGGCATAAATGGTCTGCGGCGAGTGATACCTCAAGTCAACGCCAAAGGAGTCGGTCTCCCCTGCTGCTCGCCGCCACTCCACCTGAATGTTGATCAAGATGTACTCCTGCTTCTTGCGACCCTCGACCATTGGCCAATGCCGGTCGGTGCGATCCTTCCACAGCAAGTTGAATTCTGGCACCGGCAAGGCGGTAAAATTAGGCAGCACAACTTGAATGCCTTTTGAGCCGCTCCGCTTGGCCCGGTGAAACTCATCCACGCAGAACTGCCAGATGGCCAAGGCTTGGAGCACCGTGCTCTTGCCACTGTTGTTGCGACCGACCAGCAGGTCAAACTGCCCGAAATCGTAAGTCTGTTCACCCACGCTTTTGAAGTTGCGCAGGGTTAGCCGAGTAATCATGAGCTCACCGTCATTATGGATAATTTGAGAGAATCATCACGATACCTTGAACACCTTCATCACCTCGTCGCCCAGGTGGTTGATGACCTTGACCGCAATGCGGCCGGAGGTGGGTTTGGGGAAGGGGCGGGAGGTGTCGCTGTTTAAGGTGGCCCAGGCCTCTTCGTTGATCTCGGTCTTGAGGGTGGTCTTCATTCAAGGCCTTGTAGGGGTCGTTGGCGCCGAGGAAATAGGCGTGGCGGACGAAGAAGCTCTCCTCGTTGTAGTCGGTGTCGATGAACCAGCAGGCGATGCCTTCCGCTCCGTCGCTTCTGACCTCGCCGGTGTTGGGGTGGAAGACGTCAACGCCGTTGACCTTGATCTGGACTTGGTTGTCTTCGGCGTCGATGATGTCGATGTCCGGTTCGCCGAAGATGACGAAGAGGTTGCCCTTGCCGGTATTTTTGAGATCGTCGGCCATGTGCAGGTCGGCGTTCATCCGGGCCTTCAAGACCGGGATGCGGCCCAGTTTGTTGAACTCGGTGGAGTGGGCGTCGTAGTTGAAGGCGCAACTGATGAGGACATCGAAACCGGCGTCGCCTGCCTCGCGGGCGGCGGATACCAGGTCGGGGCGGGCCACGGTGCCGAACTCGGGGCCGATGAAGATGGCGGCGCGATTCTCAGTGGATAGTGATGAGTGCTGAGTGGTGAGTTGTCTTTTATTCTCGCCACTCGCCACTAACCACTCGCCACTGCTCTCAAAGCGGCCTTCGGCGCAGATCAGGTCGCCGGGCCAGGGGGTGAGGGCGGTGAAGGTGATTCTGTCCTCCTTGTGGGCCTGCTGAACACCGGCGGTTTTCAAGTTCTCCAGGATGATCTGGACAAAGTCCTTTTCCCGGCCGTAGCCATCCTGTGGTTCCGCCAGGTTGTCGATCAGCTCGTCGTCCGCGCCCACGGTCAACACCCGGTGGGGGGAGAGGCTCTCGACGGTGAAGGGGCCGGCTACCCGCACCTTCTTTTTGTCCTCGTAGGGTTTGTCGTAGAGGTATTCGGACTCGGCCTTGGCAGCGATGGATGCGTCGATCTCCTTCTGGCGTCTGATGCGCTCCCGCCACCAGTCGGCGTGCAGCCTCTTTGCCTCTTCCGGCCAGGTGTCATCCGGGGCGCGGGGGATTTCCCATTCCTCGTAGGGTGGGCACCGCCCGCCAGCATTGTCGCGCTTGGATTGAAGGTTTTGGTGGGCGGTGCCCACCCTACACAGGCTCTCGTTCATTGGATAACTAACCGTCAAAATCGGACATGCGGCAGGATCATCGCCGCCTTCTTCTCGCCGATTCCCTTGACCTGGCGCAGGTCGTCCGGGTGGCGGAAGCCACCGCTCGCGGTCCGCTGCGAGATGATGGCGGCTGCGAGTTTGGGGCCGATGCCCGGGATGGTGGCCAGGGTGGCCAGGTCGGCCTGGTTGATGGCGATGGGCTGGAAGAAGAGGGGGGCGGCCGGGGCCGGGAGGTCGATCGCCTCGGGGTGGCCCTTGGTGCCCAGACGATAGGCGGGCGGCGGGTTGGCCCCAGCCTTGGCCGGTAGCCCTGGCCCCTCGGCGCCCCCGGCCTGCTCCAGGAGGTAGAGGCCGGACGTCTGGCCCGGCGGTCGGGAGAGCCACAGGAGCCGGGGCCGGGTCTCATCCCTGGCTGGCGTTTTGGCTGGCAGCGCTAGGGAGACCAGGCGGGGCAGGCAGATGATCAGCCCGATCACCACCAGCACCGTGGCCCGGTGGTCGGGCGTCCCGTTAACGTTCATTTCAAACATGAAAATCCCCCCTGGCCCCTTTTGACAAAGGGGGATTGAGGGGGATTTTTTTGAACGATAGCACCACAAATTGCGTGACGCAATTTTTTAGCCGGGCAACACTGTCGCAAAATACGAAGAATAATGCTGCCCCCCTTTTCTTATGTG
>JAJYJA010000003.1 GCA_021789795.1 Deltaproteobacteria bacterium
AGGAGCTTAATCATGCCATCACCGGTTACGGCGCGGTCAGTGCCGCCCCCGAGGACACGACCAACCTGAACCTGCCCTACGCGGCGCAGGTGACCAGGCTCTGGGTAAGTCCGGGTCAGGTGGTAGCAAAGGGGGCGCCGCTGGTCGAGGTGGCGGTCGGCCTGACCGAGGCCACAAACTTCATCCAGGCCCGCTCCGACCTCGAGTTCGCCCGCGCCGAGCTGACCAGGGTCGAGGGGATGGCGAAACGGCAGATGGCGACCCGGGCCCAGGTGGAAAAAGCCAAAAAGGGGGTGGCGGACGCGGAGCAGGCCCTGGCGACCCAGCGTCAATTGGGCACCGACAACGGGCGGACGGTGCTCAAGGCCCCCTTCGCCGGGCTGGTCAGCCAGGTCGGCGCCAAGCCCGGCGACCGGCCTCCGGCGGGCACCTCGCTCGTCCAGCTTGTCTGCCGCGACCAGTTGCTGGCCGTGATCGGCATCGAACCAGAGGAGCGGGGACGGGTCAGGCCGGGGATGCCGGTTACGGTATCATCGGTGTTTGACGAGCGGATGAGCGTTCCAGGCCGGGTCAAGCGGGTGTTCGGCATGGTCAATCCCCAGACCAGGCTGGTCGATGTCACCGTCGTCCTGCCGCCCGGCAAGACGGAGCTGGCCCTGGGCACCCAGGTCAAGGGGGTGATTACCCTCAACCGCCGGCAGGGGAAGGTGGTGCCCCGGAGCGCCCTGCTCCGGGACGCCAACGGCGCCTACGTCTTTGTGGTGCGCGACGGCCAGGCCCACCGGGTCGCGGTGGCCCCAGGGCTGGAAAACGACGGGGTGGTGGAGGTCAAGGGGGATCTGGCCGCCGGCGACCAGGTGGTGACCCTGGGCAACTACGAGCTTCGGGAGGGGATGGCGGTGCGGGAGGAGACGGGGCCGTGAGCCTGTTCACCAGTTGGGTGCAGGCCCATCGCCGCTCCATCCTCTTCCTGGTGCTGATGATGGCGGTGGCCGGGGCGGTGGTGGCCTTTAAGCTGCCAGTCGCCCTCTTCCCCAAGGTCGAGTTCCCCCGGGTGGTCATCTCGCTGGACGCCGGCGACCGGGCCGCCGAGCTGATGGAACTGATGGTGACCCGGCCGGTGGAGCAGGCGGTGCGGGCGGTGCCGGGGGTGGAGTCGGTGCGCTCCACCAGCAGCCGGGGCAGCGCCGAGGTGTCGGTGAATTTCGCCTGGGGCGCCAACATGATCGAGGCCATGCTGCAGGTGGAATCGGCGGTCAGCCGGGTACTGCCTGGGCTGCCCAGCGGCACCACCTTCGAGGTGGAGCGCATGGACCCCACCGTCTTCCCGGTGCTGGCCTACAGCCTCACCTCGGCCAGCCACTCCCAGGTGGAACTGCACGACCTGGCCCGCTACCAGTTGGTGCCCCTGCTCTCCAGCGTCAACGGGGCCTCACGGGTGCAGGTGATCGGCGGCAGCCTCGAGGAGTACCGGGTGACGGTCGATCCGGCCCGGCTTGACGCCTACGGGCTCACCTTGGACGACGTGGCCAAGGCCCTCTCGGCCAGCAACGTGATCACCGCCGTGGGCCGGCTGGAGGATCACTACAAGCTCTATCTCGCCATGAGCGACACCCGGCTGACCAACTTGGACGAGATCCGCAAGGCCATCGTCAAGAGCGGCCCCAACGGCGTGGTCCGCCTGGAGGAGATCGCCACCGTGAGCCGGGACACCGTGCCTCAGTGGCAAAGGGTGACCGCCGACGGCCGGGAGGCGGTACTGATCAACGTCTATCAGCAGCCGGGCGGCAACACCGTCCAGATCGCCGACGCCATCAAGGCCAAGCTGGCCCGGTTCGCGCCCCAACTGCCCCCGGGGGTAAAGATAAGCGCCTGGTACGACCAGAGCGAACTGATCGTCAACTCGGCGGTCAGCGTCCGCGACGCCATCGTCATCGGGGTGATCCTGGGGGCGGCGGTGCTGCTGCTCTTCCTGCGCAGCGTCAAGATCACCCTGATCGCGGTGGTGGTGGTGCCCACGGTGCTGGCCGCCACCATCGTCCTGCTCAATCTCCTGGGCATGAGCTTCAACATCATGACCTTGGGCGGCATGGCGGCGGCGGTGGGACTGATCATCGACGACGTCATCGTCATGGTGGAACACATCATCCGGAGGCTTAGGGGCAGCGGTGGCGATCACCGGGGCCGGGTCATGGCCGCGGCCCGCGAGTTCGCCCAACCGCTGGCCGGCTCCTCCGCCGCCACCATCGTCATCTTCCTCCCCTTGGCCTTCCTGAGCGGGGTGACCGGGGCCTTCTTCAAGGCCCTGTCGGTGACCATGGCCGCCTCCCTGCTCATCTCCTTCCTGATTACCTGGCTGGCCATCCCCATCCTGGCCGATCACCTTTTGGGGGAAAAGGAGGCCCAAGAGGAGGAGGGCGGGCCGGTAATGGCCTGGGCTCACCGCCTCTACGGACGGCTGATGACCGCCCTGCTTGGGCGTCCGGCCCTAATCGTCCTGGGGGTGGCGCCGCTTCTGGCCCTGGGCTACTTCAGCTACCAGAAGGTGGGCTCGGGCTTCATGCCGGCCATGGACGAGGGCGGCTTCATCCTCGACTACTGGACCCCGCCCGGCACCGCCCTTTCGGAGACCGACCGGCTGCTGCGCCAGGTGGAGGCGATCATCAAGGCCAACCCGGACGTGGCCACCTACTCCCGTCGCACTGGCACCCAGCTCGGCGGGGGGCTGACCGAGGCCAACACCGGCGACTTCTTCGTCCGCCTGAAGCCCCTGCCGCGCCGGCCCATCGAGGAGGTGATGGACGAGATCCGGGGCCAGGTGGAGCGCCAGGTGCCGGGAATCCGGATCGAGCTGGCCCAGTTGATGGAAGACCTGATCGGCGACCTGACCGCCGTGCCGCAGCCGATCGAGATCAAGCTCTACGCCGACGATCAGCGGCAACTGTTCGCGGCCAGCCGCCGGGTAGCCAAGACGATCAAAAAACTGCCGGGGGTGGTGGATGTAAGAGACGGCATCGTCCTGGCGGGCGACGCCTTGGACATCCACGTGGATCGCACCAAGGCGGCCCTGGAGGGGATGGAGCCCGACGCGGTTACCCGCATGGTGCGCGCCTACCTGTCCGGGACGGTGACCACCGAGGTGCAGGAGGGGATCAAGATGGTGGGGGTGCGGGTGTGGATCCCGCCCCAGAAGCGGGCCATGGATTCGGATATCGGCGCCTTCATGTTGCGGGCCCCGGATGGCCACCTCTTCCCGCTGCGGCGGGTGGCCAGCATCACCCCGGTCACCGGTCAGCCGGAGATAACGAGCGAGAACCTAAAACCGATGGTGGCGGTCACCGGCCGGATAAGCGGACGGGACATGGGCTCGGTGGTGCGGGAGGTGCGCCAGGCCTTGGGCCAGCCAGGGTTGATCCCCAAGGGGATGTACTTCGCGCTGGGCGGGATGTACCGGCAGCAGCAGATCGCCTTCCGGGGGCTGTTTGCGGTCTTCATCGCCGCCCTGGCCCTGGTCTTCCTCCTGCTACTCTTCCTCTACGAACGCTTCCGGGTGGTGCTGTCCATCATCGTCATCCCCCTCCTGTCCCTGTCGGCGGTCTTTGCCGGGCTCTGGCTGACCGGCACCGAGCTCAACATCTCGGCCATGATGGGGATGACCATGATCGTGGGCATCGTCACCGAGGTGGCCATCTTCTACTTCTCGGAATACCGGGAGCTGTTGACCGAGGGCATGGAGTCCTTGGCGGCCCTGGTGGAGGCAGGCAAGAACCGGATGCGGCCCATCGTGATGACCACCGTGGTGGCGATCTTGACCCTCCTGCCCCTGGCCCTGGCCATCGGTCAGGGCTCGGCGATGCAGCAGCCGCTGGCGATTGCCATCATCTCCGGGCTGCTGATCCAGGTACCGCTGGTGCTGGTCGTCCTGCCCTGCGTCTTTTGGCTGCTGTCGGCAAAAGGTTCGCTCACAGGTCCTAGCAAGAGGTGGAACCATGAAGAGCAGACACTCTCAGACCTTAATTTGGGCGATAGTCATAACCACTCTGGGGAATCTCACCTATAGTCTCACGCCCCCCAATGACATCTCCAGGAGAGATCCCTCCGCCCCTGAGGTGGTCAAGAAAAAATAGACAGTTTTCTAAGCAATTTTTTTAACAAGCCGCATCTCCTCAAATTGTCTTGGACTGAGATCCCCAAGATACGAATGGCGTCTTCTACTGTTGTAAAACATCTCGACATAGTCGACGACATCCTGCTTGGCTTCCTCACCTGGAGCGGTCAACGACCGCTTTCTTTACATATCATCTCCTTTCTTAATCGCTCGAACTCCTCATTCGAGATCTCTCCCCTAGCGTACCGTTTTTTCAGGATCGCTTCGGCGGATTCCTTGTCGGACGAGCCGATTTTTTTTACCAGCGCGACAATCAGGTAGATGACCGCCCCCCAGAAGAGGAGCATGGAGATCCAGCCAAATCCCATCCCGTAGCCACAATTGTCAACCCAATGCATCATATTCCACATATTCTTCCTCACTATTGATTAAAATGTATTTCCTGCCTCCGGGTTCGCTTCAGCATACTCCTGCTCTTACTGCTTCGTGGGGGCCTGAGGTTATGTAATCTTCACTTTTTTCAGCCTGAGCGCATTGCTAATCACCGAGACGGAGGAGAGGCTCATCGCCGCCGCCGCGATCATCGGCGAGAGCAGGATTCCCAGGAACGGATAAAGCGCTCCGGCTGCCACCGGCACACCCAGGGAGTTGTAGACGAAGGCGAAGAACAGATTCTGCCTGATGTTGCTCATGGTGGCGCGTGAGAGCTTCCGGGCCCGGACGATGCCGGTCAGGTCGCCTTTGACCAGGGTGACTCCGGCCGATTCCATGGCCACGTCGGTGCCGGTGCCCATGGCGATCCCCACTTGGGCCTGGGCCAAGGCAGGGGCGTCGTTGATGCCGTCGCCGGCCATGGCCACGATCCGGCCTTCGTCCTGGAAACGTTTCACCGCCGTCGCCTTCTCATCGGGCATGACCTCGGCCACCACCGTGTCGATTCCCAACTTGTCAGCCACGGCTTTGGCAGTGGCCTGGTTGTCTCCGGTCAACATCACCACCCGCACTCCCTCCTCGTGCAACTGGCGGATGGCATCGGGTGTGGTCTCCTTGATCGGATCGGATACCGCGAGCAGACCGGCGAGTTTGGAGTCCGCGGCCACGAACATCACGGTCTGCCCTTCCTTGCGCATGTGTTCTGCCTGTATGGTCAACGCCGCTGTGTCGACGCCGAAATCATCCATCAGTTTGCGGTTGCCCAACAAGACCTGCGTCCCGTCAACCGTCCCGGAGACGCCTTTGCCGGTATGGGAGGTGAAATCGTCAACGTTCTTCAGGGTCAGCCCGCGCTCTGTCGCGCCAGCGACGATGGCGGCGGCCAGCGGGTGTTCGCTAGCCTTTTCGAGGCTTGCCGCAAATGTCAGCAGCGTTTCATCGCTTATGCCAGAAGCAGCCTCCACCGCGGTCAATTTCGGTTTACCAATGGTCAAGGTCCCGGTCTTGTCCACGACCAGGGTGTCGACCTTGCGCATGGTCTCGATGGCCTCGGCGTTCTTGAACAAGACCCCCATGGTCGCCCCCTTGCCGGTGGCGACCATGATGGACATCGGGGTTGCCAGGCCCAAGGCGCATGGACAGGCGATGATCAGCACCGATACCGCGGCAATTAGGGCATGGGCCAGACGCGGGTCAGGGCCGAAGGTGAACCAGATCGCAAAGGCGGCAAAGGCGATGGTGATCACGGTCGGCACGAAGTAGCCGGCGACGGTATCGGCGAGCTTCTGGATCGGTGCCCTAGAGCGTTGTGCCTGGGCCACCATCCGGACGATCTGGGAGAGCATGGTGTCACTGCCGATCTTCTCTGCCCGCATGACGATGGCGCCGGTGGTGTTTACCGTGGCGCCGATCACTGCGTCACCCTGCTGCTTTTTCACCGGGATCGGCTCGCCCGAGATCATGGCTTCGTCCACCGAGGTTGCCCCTTCAATAACGGTTCCGTCCACCGGGATCTTTTCGCCCGGCCTAATCCGCAGGATGTCACCGACCTTGACCAGCTCTAGAGGGACATCATGTTCGCTGCCGTTCTCCTCGATTTTGCGAGCCGTTTTCGGGGCCAGCCCGAGCAGGGCCTTGATGGCGGCGCCGGTCTGGCTGCGGGCCCTGAGTTCCATGACCTGGCCCAGCAAAATCAAGGTGACGATTACTGCGGAGGCCTCGAAATAGACCCCCACCGACCCGTCGGGACCACGCATGGCGGCAGGGAAGATGTCCGGGAACAGCACCGCGACCAGGCTATAGATGTATGCCACCGACACGCCTAGTCCGATCAGGGTGAACATGTTCAGGCTCTTGTTGATCAGTGATTGCAAGGCCCGGACATAAAAGACCCATCCGGCCCACAGCACCACCGGCGTCGCCAGCAGGAGCTCCACCCAGCCGAAGGTCTTGGGGGCGGCCAGTCGGGCAATGAACTCTCCACCCGGCAGCATCTCCCGCATGGCAATGATCACCAGCGGCACCGTGAGGACGGCGCCGAAGACGAAACGCTTGCGCATGTATGCGTATTCTGGATTCTCTCCCTCATCATCCAGGGAGACGGTGCTTGGCTCCAGGGCCATGCCGCATTTGGGGCAGGCACCGGGACCGTTTTGGACGATCTCAGGATGCATAGGGCAGGTGTAACGCCTGCCCTCCGTGTTGGCGTCGACCGTATCGGCTTCCGCCGGAGCGCCGGATTGACGCTGCAGGAAGGCTTCCGGATCGGATTTGAATTTTTCCAGACAGTGACTGCTGCAGAAGTAATAGGCCGTATGGTTATGCTCGTAGCGGCTATAGGCCTCGGGATTGTCCGTGCTCATGCCGCACACCGGATCGGTGAAGAGTTCGGCCTGCCGCGGTTTCACCGCTTCCGCTTTTACCCCATGGGCAGCGGGATCGTTCTTGAAAGCGGTCAGGCAATGTTCGCTGCAGAAGTAATAGGATTTGCCTTCGTGATCGTAGCGGATAAACTCCTCGGCCTGCCCGGTCGACATGCCGCACACCGGATCGGTGAACATTTTCGGGTGCTTGTCTTCGCTGCCGTGCTGATGAGTGTGATGGTTGACGTTCACTTGGCTACCTCCTTAGACGATTGTTGTCAGTGATGGCCGAAGCGATCACCGGTAGTTGCCAGGGTTGAGGTCGAACAGCCTCTTGCACCGTTCGGAGCAGAAGCGAACCGTCCGGCCTTGATGTTCGCTATGCAGCGGGGTGTTATCGTCAACATCCATGCCGCAGACCGGATCTTTTCCGCCGTTCGTGGCGGGGCTCCCTGTCCCACTGTCGTGATGGTGACTGTCATGTCCGTGGCCGCCGCAACATCCGCCGCCGCTTCGCATCATGAAATAGCCCATTGCGCCGATTGCCAGAAGCCAGGGAATGTTTGTCGTTGTCATGATCCACCTCCATTGTAAGTCATTTCGTTCTGACTATATGGTAAACATTGTACCACAGTGTAGGGTCAAGGGTTTGGGAAATTTTTTTGCGTCGATCGATCGCCAGGCGGAAAACGATGGCTGCCGAGACGATGAGGCGGAGGGGCCGGGGTAAGCGGGATAGCGTTTTGACTGGGGGCATCTGTTGCTGTACGAGTTTTTGTATTCCCGGTGTGGGCCTGGTGGTTGCGCGAAAAGGAGATGATGAGCCGCATTCCCCGGTCGTAACTCAGGTAGTTCCAGGCCCAGTTGGTGAGGGCAACGAGTTTGTTGCGGAATCCGACGATGGACATCAGGTGGACGAAGAGCCAGGCGAGCCAGGCTGGCAAGCCGCCGAAGGAGAGCCTCTTGCGTTCGACAATGGCGCGGTTGCGGCCGATGGTGGCCATCAGGCCGTGGTTTTTGTAGCCAAAGGGGGTGAGCGTAACGGCGGGATCGAGGTTCAATGCCGCCAAGTTGCGGGCCAGGTTCTCTGCCTGCTGGATGGCGACAGGGGCCAGCATCGGATGGCCGTGGGGCGTGGTGGGGGTGATCATCGCCGCCACATCGCCAATGGCGAAGATATTCTCGTATTCGGGGACGAGGTTGAAACAATCTACCGTAATCCTCCCGCCGGCCGCGATCCGTGCCCTGTCGAGCCCCAGCGGCGGTGCCCCGCTGACCCCGGCTACCCAGATCAGGAGTTCGGTGGGCAGTGCTTCTCCGCCTGCGGTTGTCGCGGTCTGGCCATCGTAGCCGGTGATCCTGGTGTTAAAACGGAAGGTCACGTCAAATGCCGCAAGTGCCTCGTGGGCCATTCGGGAGGCCCGCTCCGACATCCCGTTTAGCAGCCGATCGGTTGCCTCGACCAGGGTGATGCGCATGCCCCTGAAGTCGAGTTCCGGGTAGTCTTCGGGGAGGATGAATTTTTTCAACTCGCCGATGGCCCCGGCAAGCTCGATCCCGGTCGGCCCGCCGCCGACGATGACGATGTTCATCAACCGCTCCCGCTCTGTCGGCTCAGCGGTCATCAATGCCTTCTCCAAATTGCGGAAGATCTGTTGGCGGATAGCGATGGACTGGGAGATCTCCTTCATGACAAAGGCGTGTTTGGCCATGTCCTGCATGCCGAAGAAGTTGGTGGCGGCTCCGGTGGCGATCACCAGGTAATCGTAGCCCAGGCGGCCGGCGCTGGTCACCACGCCTTTGGAGCCGGGATCGATGCGCAGAACATCGACCATTCGGAAGTGGAAATTCTTTTGTCCCTGGAAGATATTGCGGAAGGCGTTGGCCACCGACTCCGGTTCCAACATCGCGGTCGCCACTTGGTACAACAGCGGCTGGAAGGTGTGGAAATTGTTGCGGTCGAGCAGCACGATCTGGAGATTGGCGCTGCCGAGCTTCTTGGCCAGGTAGAGCCCGGCGAAGCCGCCGCCCACGATCACCAACCGGCGTGTCGGCGCAACGGGGATGCTCGCGGCGATATCGCCGGTGGTGCGGTCGTCGGCGTTTGGGGCCATGGCGCCTCGGCCGGTTGCGGATGCGGGGGGCGGTCTATCCGTGTTCACACTCCACCGCCTCGTCGTTGGTCGGTGATAGGTGATGGTGATAGGAGGCGATAGGAATTTGCTTTTTTGAGATCTCGGCGAGGCGCGAGAACATGCCCAAACCCCTTCGCAAATCCACTGTTTCGGTGTCCAAAAATGTCTGCAGGTTGTCGTCAGGCCGACAGAACAAGACTAATTCCCCTTTTCTACCACGCCCATACTGCTAGATTTCGCTTCCAGTGACAGTAAATCAATAGCTAAACCGTTTGGGGAAGTCAATGTCTTTCCTGTTTTCTTGACCACCGATTTTCGCGGAAGTTTATTGGGCTCTTTTGAATTTCAAATGAGTAATTAGACCATGTTAGGGTTGATTTTGGTGAAGTCTAGTTTGCCTGCAATCAGGAAAATGACCATCCGTATGGTTTTGAATCTTCCAAATCCTCGTGCCTTTCGCTTGGCGGCCTGAAACAAGCCGTTGATGGCCTCCAGAAACCCGTTGGTTTGGCGGCTACGAGTCCAAGCCACTATGCCTCCGAAATGTGGGTGCGGAGCATCTTGGCGACCGTCTTCATCGCTTCCAACTTGGAGCGCATCACGTTGGTGCACCATTGACGGAGCATTTTAGCCACTAAGTTTGGCTGCTTTCGTTCGTTGGAGAATTTCCCGCAGCTGCTCCCGATAAAGCCCGGCGCGGGCCGTTCTTTTTGGGTACAGTTTTAAAAGGCCATTGACAGCCACGCCTCACGTAAACAAACTCCCGTTCCCCCACGGACAAGAAAAGGCCAGGACTTGCAGGTCCTGGCCTTTTCTTGTCCGTGGGTACGGCGGAAAATTTCTATATGCGCTTCACATTGGCGGCCGAGGGGCCCTTTTCGCCGTCCACCACCTCGAAGGTCACCTTATCCCCTTCGTTTAAGGTGCGAAATCCATCGGCCTGGATGGCGGAGAAATGGACAAAGACGTCGTCGCCATTGTCCCGCTCAAGGAAGCCGAAACCCTTTTTGGCATTGAACCACTTAACTTTACCCTCTGGCATTTTCCACTCCTTTTCATTGAATGAAACCCAAAAAACAAACCGCATCCCCTGATTATATAGACACAAAAACGCCGATTGCGCAATATAACTTTTCAGCGCGGACAAAAAACGGGAAGGCGGGTTTTAGCCAAGGGGAGGCAGCAAATCGGGCCGCCAGCCGGCGAGTCGCCGGGCGGCTAAATCAGGGGGCGTCGGGAGGCTCGCCGGTTGGCTCGGCGGCGGCCGGGGCCTCGGTGGCGGTCTTGAGGTCAACCCCGTCGGTATCGGCGGTAAGGGTTACCTCCTGGCCCAAGGTAAGCTCCGGGGCGGGGGGGAACCCGGTTTGGGCCGCCAGGTAGTACTTGCCGGGCGGCAGCAGCAGGATATAATCCCCGCTCGCGTCTGTCCAGGCCGAGAGGTAGGCGGGCAGTTCCTTGAACTGCGGCTGGCGGTCGGCCACCGCGTAAGCCAAGGCCAGGGGCCGTCCGTTACGGTCCAGGATCCGCCCCCTAAGCCGCACCAGGTCCTTGTTTCTCTTGCGGTGCTGCTGGGCCGCCTCGCGCAAGTCCATGACCACGAAATCTTGGCGCGCCTTAGCCCCGGCCTTGATCTCCACCTCCACCGCCTCGCCGGAATACTTGTCCCCCAACTCAAGAGGGCCGAAGCGCCGCTCGCCCTGACGCAGCATGGCCACCGCCCAGTAATGGCCAGGGGGGGCGGTCACGGTGTAGAGACCGTCCGGGCCGGTGCGCGGGGAGGCAAAATCGGCCGGCTTCTTGACGTTCTTGCCCCGGTAGAGGGTTACCTCGGCCCCAGCCACCGGCTTGCCGTTAACGTCGGTGACCGTCCCGCGCAGCAGGTCGGTATCCTCGGCCCCGGACGGCCCCGCCGTCAACAGGGCGCCCGCCGCCAGCAACATGGCCAACAGCAACGCCAGGGTCTTCACGGCCTCTTCCTCCCTTCCGGCTGCCAGTTAAGCCGAATCGGCTGCTTCGACTCGGGCTCGAAGATCACCTTGCCGATATAGCTCTCGCGGTGGCCGTCAAAGACCTGGTCGAGCACCGGCTTGCCGCCCCACCAGTTGTCGCGGGCGTCCACGTCCTCGTCGTTGAAGTCGCCCAGCCGCAGGGCGTACATCGAGTTGTCGAGGAAGTTGTTGTGGTTGACCACCATGCCGCTGCCCTGCTCGCGGATGAAGATGGCGATCTCGTTGCCGGTAAATTCGTTGTCGTGGATGGTGGCCAGCCCCCGGAAGGAACGGATGCCGATACCGTTATGGCGGAAAATCGACTGGCTGACCTCCACCGGGCCGCTGTTTAAGCGCAGGCCGCCCTTGTTGTCCTCAAACAGGCAGCGGTTGACCTTGAGGTTCACGAAGTGGCTGTGCAGGGGCCAACTGGCCTGACTGAAGTCGCAGTTGGCGAACCAGCTGCCCGTGGCCTTCTCCATCTGGATCTCGCCCCAACTACCCGCCCCCTTAGGCTCCAGGGCGGTGAAGGTGATCCGACGCTGCGGCTCGCCCGGGGCCTCGATCCGGCCCAGGACGTGGATCCCGGCCTTGGGCGCCAGTTTGACCACCGTGCCCGGAGAGACGGTCAGCACGCCGCCCTGGGGCACGGTCAGGGGGGCGGCGACGGTGATCTGGCCCGCCCAGCGCAGGGGCACCGGCACCTGGGACACCGGCCAGACAAAGGGCCGGGGCGTGGCGGCCACCGGCTCGTAGGACACCGTGCCCAGGGCCGGGTCGTCGTGGCGGTCGAAGATCGCCTGCTTCAGGTCCGCGCCGCCCCACCAGTTGCCGGCGGCGTTAACGTCGCCGGGCCCGTCCAGGCCGATGGCGTAGAGGCGGTTGCCCTCGATATCGTTATTGCTTACCGTCCCGACAAAGGACCGGATCCCCAGGCCGCGCTCGCCGTTGTCGGCGATCAGGTTGCCGGTGATCTTGCCCCGCGCCTCCCGGACGATGATGCCGTTGATGCCGTTGGCCATGATGGCGTTGCCGCTGGTCTCGACGTTGTCGGTGTTGCGCAGGGCCAGGCCGGTTTCTAGGTTGCCGGCCATCAGGTTGCGGTTGAAGCGGCCAAAGACGGCGTTGGCCACCTGCAGGCCGAAACGGTTGCCGACCAGGAGGTTTCCCTCCACCGTGGCCGCGCCCTCCCGGATGCGCAGACCGTCCCAGCGGTTGTTGGCGATGGTGTTGTCACGGGCGGTCAGGTTGAGCCGGAAGAGGTTGGCGCCGTTTAAGTTGTCGAAGATCTGGTTGCGGAGCATGACCACGTCCGAGTCGCGGCACTGCAAGCCGCTCTTGTTGTTGTAGAACTGGTTGTCCCTAAGTTCCACCTGCGACTCCTGAAACTGCATCCCTCGGTAGTTGTGGCGCAGCACCGAGTTGGTCACCGCCACCAGCGAAAAATGGAAGTGCAGGCCCCGGTAGGCGTCCTCCACCTGGCAGAATTCCACCAGGTTGCGCTGCTGGTCGCTGCCTAAGAGGTTGATCGCATCCCAGTCGCCGAACCCTGGTTTTTTCTCCGCCGAGCGGAAGTGGATGGGCTGTTCACGGGTACCCTTGGCGATCAGCCCCCCCTGAATCATCAGGCCGTTCTCGCCGATGCCGTCGCCGTTGGTGTCCCGCTTGCTGAACTCGACCACCGTGCCGGGCATGATCACCAACCGGCCCTCAGGCGGGATCCGCACCTGGCCGTCGATCCGCACCCGCCCCCTCCAGACGGTGGTGCCCATCAGGGTGTCGTTGCCGTAGGCGTGGGTCAAGGCCGGCTCCGGCGGGGCGGCAAGTTCCTGGCCCGCCGCCAGGCGGGCGGTTTCGGCCTGGCTGCGCAGGCGATCCTGCTTGTGGTTGCCGCTGACCTCCGTCGCCTCCTCCCTCAGTTTCGGCTCGTTGAAGCCGCACAACCCGTAATCGTTGCCGCTCACCCGCGTTTTTTTCAAGGTCAGCTCCGCCTCCGGCCCGCAAGCGATCACCCCGTAGTGATTGCCAGTAAAACTACAGTGGCTAATGACCGCCGTCCCGGAGAGGAGGTAGAGCCCGGTCTCCGCCCCGCTGACCGTGGCCGCCGTGGCCTCGACCCGTCCTCCGTCCACCAGGATGCCGGCCCAACGCCGCCGGGTCTCGTCGCCGCCCGGGACGGACTTGACCTGGAAGATGGCCGGATGCCCGGGGCTGGCCTCGATCCTTAACACGCCGCGCACCAGGAGTTCGGTCTGATGGGAGAGATACTCGGGATCGATCTTGCTGCTTTCGGCGGGCGAAAACACCACCACCGTCCCCGGCTTGACGGTCAGGGTGACCCCGGAGGGGATGAGGATGTCGTCCTTGACCTCGACCCGCCCCTGCCAGACCGTGTCGGCGACTAGCGTCTCGGCCAGGGCCGGGACCGCTCTCGTCAGCAAGACAAGTAAGGCGGTCAAGATCAGGATGGAAAGGCGCCGGGGGGTGAGCATCGCGGGCTATAAAGGCGGGTTGCCGGCGGCCCTGGAGGGGAGGAAGGGATTTCCAGGGCCGCCGATTGGCTGAAGCCGGTATTTTTATTTTTTGGCCGGGGGGGCTTCCTGCTTGCCCACCGGTTGACCGGCCTTATTCTCCTTGGCCTCCGCCTCGAACTTCTTCTTGGTGGCGGCCGGGTCCGGGATCTTAAACATCTGGATGTTGATGTTGCTGACCACCTCGCCCTTCTTGCCCTCGACCGCGATGGCGTTGCCGTTTCCGCCCTGAAGTCCGCGGGCCGCCGAAGAGGCGCCCGGCTGGCTGCCGGGTCTAGGCGGCACGGCGCCGCCGGCCAAGGGGTCGGTCTTGCCGTAGGAGCCGATATAGGCGCCGATGCCTGGACGGCCGCCGCCCATCACCGACTCCCTGGCCACCACATAGTACTTGCCCGGCGGCACCTTCAAGGTGTAAGCGCCGTCGGCGGCGGTCGCCTCCGAGATGTAGCGGGGCCGGGAGGCGTTGAGGTTGTCCTTCAGGGTCACGAAGATCCCGGCCAGGGGTTTGCCCCCCTCGCCGGTCACCTTGCCCTTGATGGTCATGAAGTCCTTGAATTCCTTAACCTCGCCGGGCAGCATCCCGTCCACCCGACCCGCCTCCACCATCTGCTTGACCCCGATGGTGAACTCGCGGAGCTGACCCTTGGCACTCCTGGCGAAGTAGAATTTCTCGCCCGGACGCGGGGGGCCGACACCCTTGTCCGGCTTGCGGATCATGGCGCCCATGTAGTAGGTGCCAGGCACCAGCTTGACCGCAAACTCACCCTTGGCGTTGGAACGGTCAACCATGTCCGGCACCCGGCGGGTGCTGCCGATCACCGGCGGCGGGCCGCCATTCTTGTCGAAGAAGGAGACGATGGCCTCGGGCATAATCTTGCCGTTGGCGTCGTAGATGGTGCCCTTCAAGGTGCCCATCTGCGCCTTCATGAAGCCCGGCACGTCGGCTCGGCTTACGGTACAGAACATGGTGAGGATGACCCCCATAAGCAAGACAATTCTTTTCTTCATATTCCCTCCCTAAAATGGATGAGTGAGATCCGTCGCGCCCCCTTCGGGCGGCCAAACGTCTGTTTGATTCTACACGTAAAAAAAAAGTCGGGCAATTGATTTGGCAAACAGAAAAACAACCACTCCCCAGGGGGTGGAGTTCTCACGGCCATCATGGATTATTTGCAATTTATTTGCCAGTTTTTCAATAGTGAGTTTTAACTTGACAGGCCAACCGGCGGCTGCTATTTTGAGAAATATAATCGGGAATTATTACTGTTTAGCCGGGCGATTCACTCCCGACATGAAAACCAACCTGGGAGCCGGCTGAAAACTGACCACCTGTTGATGTCGTCGCCCAAAGTCCGAGCTGCGGCGGCGAAGGGCGGTTTTGCTTAGCCATCGGCCACCTTTGATGATCTCGCAAAAAAGGTAGCCGATGGCTAAGCAAAAGGGCCGATATACAAGGCGCGGGGTGTGTTTGGCGAGTGAGGCCATACAGATGGTATGCCGAACGAGCCAAACCGCCACGCGCCGCAGTAGATCGGTCTTTTTGCGACGCCATCACCTTTGGGCGAGCTCATCACCTGTTAACTCCACGGAGGAACTATGGACACCAAGGAAATCAAGAAGTTATTGGCCGGGGTCGGCATCGCCGGCCTGTTATCCGGGACGGGATTGCTAATTACGGCGGGAACGGCGGGGGCGAGAGGCGGCGGCTGCGGCGGCGGTGCCAAGGCGGGAGCAGCGGGCGGCAGCGGCTGCAGCGGCGCCCAGGCGGGAGCCGGGATGATGAATACCGACCCCGCCGGCGGCATGAACAGCCAGATGCAAGGCGCGGCCGACATGGGCAAGGATGCCGCCGCCGGCATGGATAGCGCCGCCGGCATGGACATGAACGCGGCCCAGGTTCAAGACCGCGCCACCGAGCAGGCAAAGGAAAAGGTCCAGGAAAAAGTGCAAGAGCAAGTCCAAGAGGCACTGCCAGGCAAATAATCATCCCTTGACCAGCAGCACCGGGCACAAAAAAAGGCAGGAACCCTGCCTTTTTTTGTGCCCGCGACAGCCGCCGACCACCGATGCCCAGACCCCATCCCAACTATAACGCCTGCCGGTCGGCGCTGCCCCCGGCGGCCCGGGCGGTATTCGAGCGCCTGCTGGCCGAGTTGAAGCCCGAGGACTGCCAGGCGCCCATGGCGCTTCTGGCGGGCCAAGGACGGCTGCCGGCCTTCCTGCCCGACCTCTTCCGGGTCGAGAACCAACTCCTCACCCTGGCCAGGCAGCCACCGCCGGCCCTGGCCGGGGAGAACGGGCCGCGCCAGCCCAACCCTACCCTGCGCCTGGTGCCGGTAGGCTTCAGGGGGCTCGCCCGGCTGCTTTCCGCCCCCGGCCCACCGCCATCGCCCGCCCCCGGCGTCTTCATCCTGCTCTGGCTCGAACCCGACTCCGGGAGGCCAAGGGTGGAGGAGGCGAACGACGCCGACCTTCTGGCCCTAAAGCTACTTGCCGATCCCGACGACTGCCAGGCGGACTTGGCCGCCACTCCCCTGGCGGCTCGCCTCGCCGAGGAGGCGATCCAGCAGGGGGTGGCCAAGGGCCTGATCCTCGCCCCTCCCCCCCGGCTGCGCCGGCCCTCCCCCGCCGCTCCCGGCCCGGCGGGGGCGAGATTTACCACCGCCCCGGTGTTTACCCTGCAATGGCATCTCACCCAGGCCTGCGACCTGCACTGCCGGCACTGCTACGACCGGGGCCGCCGGGAAACCCTACCCCTGGACCAGGGGCTCGCCCTCCTGGACGATCTCGTCCGTTTCTGCGCGGCCCGCCGGGTGCAAGGCCAGGTGAGCTTCACCGGCGGCAACCCCTTCCTGGCCCCCCACTTTTTCGCCCTCTACCAGGGGGCGGCGGAACGCGGCCTGCGGGTGGCGGTGCTGGGCAACCCCGTCTCTCGCCCCCAACTGGCGGGGCTGATCGCCATCGCCAAGCCCCTCTTCTACCAGGTGAGCCTGGAGGGGCTAGAGGGGCACAACGACGCCATCCGGGGGCCGGGACATTACCGGCGGACCATGGAGTTCCTGCCCCTCCTGCGCCAACTGGAGGTGTATTCGCTGGTGATGCTGACCCTGACCCAGGCCAATCAGGCCCAGGTGCTGCCGCTCGCCGAACGGTTGCGGGGCCGGGCGGATCTCTTTACCTTCAACCGCCTGGCCCCGGTGGGCGAAGGCGCGGCTCTGGCGGGAGCGGACAGTAAATCATACCGGGATTTTCTTAGGGAGTACCTGAGGGCGACGCAAGACAACCCCGTCCTGGGGCTGAAGGACAACCTGTTCAACCTGCTCTTAGACGAGCAGGGGGAGGGCCGGATGTTCGGCGGCTGCACCGGACACGGCTGCGGGGCGGCCTTCGACTTCCTGGCGGTGCTGGCGGACGGGGAGGTGCACGCCTGCCGGAAATTCCCCTCCCCCCTGGGCAACCTCACCCGGCAAGACCTGGCCACGATCTACGACTCGGCCACCGCCGTCACCTACCGGAGCGGCAGCCTGGCCTGCGCCGGCTGCCCGGTTCAACCCCGCTGCGGCGGCTGTCTGGCGGTGGGTCACGGCTTGGGGCTTGATCCCCTGATTGCCAGGGACCCATACTGCTGGCGCCCGGCCTAGCCCCTCACACGAAAAACTCGTGCCCCGCCATCTCCCGGGGCGAGCCGGGATGGTGGCGGCGCAGCATGTAGTAAAGCACCGGCACCGCCATGCGGCTGATCAGGAGGCTCGCGATCTCGCCGAACATCAGCGAGATGGCCAGACCCTGGAAGATGGGGTCGGCGAGGATCACCGAGGCCCCCACCACCACCGCCAGGGCGGTTAGCAGCATGGGCCGGAAACGGATGGCCCCCGCCTCCACCACCGCCTCGGCCAGCGGCAGCCCGTGGCTCAGGCGCAGCTCGATGAAGTCCACCAGGATGATGGAGTTGCGCACCACGATCCCGGCCCCGGCCATGAAGCCGATCATCGAGGTGGCGGTGAAGAAGGCCCCCAAGGCCCAGTGCGCCGGCAGGATGCCGATGAGCGAAAAGGGGATGGCCGCCATCACCACCAGGGGCACCAGGTAGTCCTTGAACCAGCCCACCATCAGCATGTAGATCAGGATCATCACCACGCAGAAGGCCAGGCCCAGGTCGCGGAAGACCTCAAGGGTGATGTGCCACTCGCCGTCCCACTTGATGGCCGGGGCCATTTCGGTAACGGGCTGCTTAAGGTTGTAGATGGGGATCTGGGCGGTGGCGCCGCCGTAGTCGCGGCCATCGAGCTTGGCGAGCCTCTTGTTCATCGCGAAGATGGCATAGGCCGGGCTTTCCGCCGCCCCGGCCACGTCGCCGGTGACGTAGATCACCGGCTTTAAGTTCTTGCGGTAGATCGGCTGGGCCACCGGGCGGCTCACCACCCGCACCAACTCTCTAAGCGGCACCATCACCGGCGCGTTGCCGGCCCTAAGTTGCAGGTTCAGGATGTCGTCGATCTTGGCCCGCTGGGCCTCGGGCAGGCGGATGATGATCGGCACCTCCTCCTTGTCCCGGGGCTGATGGAAGAGATCGACCTGCGTCCCCGCCACCGCCGTCTCAATCACCTGGGCCACCTCCGCCTCCGAGATGCCGTGCAGGGCCGCCTTCTCCTTGTCCACCGTCAGCACCGTCTTCTGGCGGGGCACCTCGCGGTACCAGTCTATGTCCACCACCCCTGGGGTCGAGTTGAAGATCGCCTTGACCTGGGCGGCCAGTTTCTCCCGCTCCCGGTCGCTCTGGCCGTAGATCTCGGCCACCAGGGTCTGGAGCACCGGCGGGCCAGGCGGCACCTCGGCCACCGCCACCCGGGCCCCGTACCTCTTGGCGATGGCCGCCACCGCCGGACGGACGCGCTTGGCGATCTCGTGGCTCTGGGCCGTCCGCTCGGACTTGGGCCGCAGGTTGACCTGGATATCCGCCTCGGCGGGCCCGCCGCGCAGGAAATAGTGGCGCACCAGGCCGTTAAAGTTGAAAGGCGCCGCCGTGCCAGCATAAACCTGGTAATTTATCACCTCTGGCTGCTTGGCGACGGCGGCGGCCATCTCCCTGGCCACCTGGGCCGTCTCCTCCAGGGTCGAGTCCTCGGGCATGTTCAAGATGATCTGAAACTCGCTCTTGTTGTCAAAGGGCAGCATCTTGACCTTGACCAGCCCGAAATAGACCATCGAGCAGGCGCCGAGCAACATGGAGATCACCACCAGGAAAAACAAGGCCCGCCAGCCGGCGTGATGCAGCAGCGGCTCCATCAACCGGTGGTAGAGACGGGTAAAGAAGTCCACCGGGGCGTGATCCTGCTCCTCTTCCTCCAGCTCGTCCAGGTCGTCATCGGAACGGAAGGGCAGATGCCGCTTCAGCACCCGGATGGCGGCCGAGGGGGTGGCGGTGAAGGCGATGATGAGCGAGAAGACCATGGCCGCCGAGGAGCCGATGGGGATGGGCCGCATGTAGGGGCCCATCAGCCCGCCGACAAAGGCCATGGGCAGGATGGCGGCGATCACCGCCCAGGTGGCGAGGATGGTGGGGTTGCCAACTTCGTTCACCGCCTCGACCGCGATCACCCGCAGGGGTTTTCGCTGGCTGGAGGGCAGGCGCAGGTGGCGGACGATGTTCTCCACCACCACGATGGCGTCGTCCACCAGGATGCCGATGGAGAAGATCAGGGCGAACAGGGTGATGCGGTTTAAGGTGTAGCCGTAGAGGTAGAAGAGCAGCAGGGTGAGCGACAGGGTGGAGGGGATGGCCAAGAGGACGATGATCGACTCCCGCCAGCCCAGGAAGATGAGGATCAGCAGGGTGACCCCGAAGACGGCGATCCCCATGTGCAGGAGCAGTTCGTTGGACTTCTCGGCGGCGGTGGCCCCGTAGTCGCGGGTGACCGAGACCTTGACCTCGGAGGGGATGAGGCTGCCCTTGACGGCGTCGATCTTCTTCAAGATCGCCTCCACCACCTGCACGGCGTTGGCCCCCGGCCGCTTGGCCACCGAGATGGTCACCGCCGCCTCTTCCGGCTGGCCATGCCCCTGGCCGTAAAGCACGTAGTTGGTAGGCTCGGAGGGGCCGTCCTCGACGGTCGCCACCTCGTTTAGATACACCGGCCGGCCATCATTAACCCCCACCACCAGGCGGCCGATCTCCTTAGCCGAGGACAGGAAAATCCCGGTTTGCAGGATGACCTCCCGGTTCATCTCCGGCAATGCGCCTGAGACCACCTGCCGGTTGGCCTGACGCAGCCGGCCGGCGATGTCGGTCACCGAGAGGCCCCGGGCCGCCAGCCGGGCGGGGTCGAAGAGGACGCGCACCTGGCGTCTTACGCCGCCGATGATCTTGGTCTCCGACACCAGGGGGATGTCCTTGATCACGTCGTCCACCTGGGCCGCCAGCCGGCGCAGGGTGTAATGGTCGTAGGTCTTGCTGTGCAGGGTGAGCGCTAGGATGGGCACGTCGTCGATGCTGTGGGGCTTGACCAGCGGCGGCGACACCCCCGGCGGGATGCGGTCGAAGTTGGTGGCGAGCTTCTGGTTCAAGCTGACGATGGCCTTCTCCTGGTCGTAGCCGACGTAGAAGCGGACAATGAGCAGGGATTTTCCCGGCATGGAGGTGGAGTAGATGTACTCCACCCCCGGCAGCTCGTAGAGCAGCTTCTCCATGGGGATGGAGACCAGCTGTTCCACCTCCTTGGGGCTGGCGCCGGGCATGGCCACCATCACGTCGATCATCGGCACCTTGATCTGCGGCTCCTCCTCCCGGGGCAGCATGACCACCGCGAACACCCCCATGAGCAGGGAGGCGATGATGCCGATTACGGTCAGCTTGGAATCGACGAAAAAGGCGGCCAGCCGGCCGGCGAAACCGGGACGGCTTGAACTGTGCGGGGTCATGGCGCGACCTTGACCGGGTGCCCGTCAGTGAGCGGGCTGTCCGTCTTGACCACCACCTGATCGCCGGGGTTAACGCCCGAGAGCACCTCGATCTGGCCGTCATGCCCCTGGCCAACGCGGATCAGCCGCAGATGGGCGGTGTTGTTGTCCACCACGAACAGGCGCTCCATCTGGCCGAAATAGCTGACCGCGGCGGCCGGCACCGTCATCGTCCGGCGCACGGCGCCGGGCAGGAAGACCCGCACGAACTGGCCGGGCCGCAGGCTGGGATGGGCCGGGAGATCGAGCTTGACGGTGGCGGTACGGGAGGCGGCGTCGGCGGCCGGAGCGATCTCCGCCACCTTGCCGGTGACGTCGAGCTGGGCGGCGGGCACTTGCAACTCCAGGGCCGCACCGGACTTGATGGCCAGCACCTGGGCCTCGGGCACCGAAACCACCGCCTGCAGGTGGTCGGTGTTCTCCAGGGTCAAGAGCGGCGCCCCCACCGTGGCCAGGTCGCCGGCGCTGGCCGGCTTGCTGGAGACCACCCCGGCGAAGGGGGCGCGGATGGTGGCGTAGCCCAGCATGACCCTGGCCTCGCTGTTGGCGGCCTCGGCCAGTTGCAGGGCATCCTGCTGGTTCTTCACCGTCTCGGTGGTGGAGGCGCCCTTGGCGAGCAGCCGCTGCTCCCGCTCCAGGTTGCGCCGGGCCTGGCCGACCGCGGTTTCGGCCTGGGCCAGCCGGGCGGCAATCTCGGCGGCGCTGATCTTGACCAGAAGATCGCCAGCCTTTACCTGGTCGCCCAGCTTAACCGGCATCTCGACGATGCTGCCGGTGACCTTGGCGGCGATTACCGCCCGGTGCGCCGCCGCCACCGTGCCCACCGCCTCGTTCTGACCCTCGGCCTGACCGGCGCTGACGGCGACCACCTGTACCGCGATGGGGGCGGCGGGCGGTGCCAGGGCCGGCGCCGATTCCGCCGCCTGCTTGCAGCCGCCCACCGGCAAGGCCAGCAGACAACCGGCCAGGACAACGGCCAGGGGCTTAGAAAATCCACGTGATAAATCCATTGCTTACACCTTAGAGATGGTTTAGAGCCTGGCCCCTGGCCGGCTCGTGGTCGACAACTAACGTGGTCACTTTCCCTCCGCCTCTTCCGGGGGCAGGTCGTCGAACTGGGGCAGGCCCAAGGCCTGGCGCAGTTCGGCGATGGCCACCTGCCGGCCGGCGGTGGCGGTGGCCCGGCTGACCCTGGCCCCCGTCAGGCGGTTCTCCGCCGCGATCAGGTCGGACGACAAGGCCACCCCCTCGCCGAAACGGGCCCGGTTGATCTCGGCGCTGGCCTTGGCCTGGGCCACGGTTTCCCCGGTTACCCGCAGCCGTTCGTCCGCCTCCTTCAAGGCGGCCCGGGCCTGCTCAACCTCCAGATCGATACCCAACTCAAGCTTGCGGCGCTGGACCCGCAACTCCTCGAGCCGGGCCTCGCTGCCGGCGATCTCGGCCTGGGTACGGCCCCCGTCGGAGAGGGGGTAGCGCATCTTCACCCCGGCCTGCCAGGCGTTGCCGCTGCCGCCGGTGATGCTGCCATACTCCGCCTGGTAACTGGCAAAGCCATCCACCGCCGGATAGAGCCCCGCCCGGCTCTGACGCACCTGGGCCTCGGCCGACTTGATCTGGGCGTCAAGGGCCTTAAGCTCGAAACGCTGGCCGGCGGCGCCCTCCGGGGGCGGCACCTCGCCCGGCCCCGGCTCGATGCGCACCTCGGCAGGCCCCCGCCCGATGCCGAGCAGGGTAAAAAAGACCTTCCTGGCCACCCGCAACCCCTGCTGGGCCCGGATCAGACCCTCCTCGGCCTGGGCGCGCTGCACCTTCAAATCCAGCACCGCGTCGGCCAAAAGCACCCCCGCCTCCTGCCGGGCCTGGGCGACCTTGAGGGAGGCCGCCGCCGCCCCCACCGCCGACTGATTGGCGGTTACGACCTCCTGGGCTTGGACAATGGCGGCAAAGGCCCGCGCCACCTCGAAGGCCAGCCGGGCCTGGACGGCGGCCAGATCCTGGTGGGCGGCGTCGGCCTGGGAGGCAGCGGCCCGCACCCCGGCCTGGTCGCGGCCCCCGTCGTAAAGGCGCAGCCCCACCTCCACCCCGGCGTTGAGGCTGTCGGTGCGGCCGGGGTCGTTGAAGTTGATCTGATTGGAGAACTCGCCCTGATTCAAGATGTTGCCAAAGGAATACATCGGGGCGTCGGTCTGACTGTATTGGGAGGAAATAGATAGTTGCGGCCGGGAGCTGGAGCGGGCAAGCTCAATGGCCGACTGGGCGGCCCGGAGCCGCTGGCGGGCGATGGCGCCATCCGGGCTGTTGGCCAGGGCGAACCTGAGCGCCTCGCGCAAGGTGAAGGAGGCAGGCGGCGGGCCGCCGGCCTCGACGGCCCAGCCGGGAACAACGGGCAGGAGCAGCCCCCAGAGGAGCAGGGCCAGGGGAAGGATATTTCTTCTAATCCGCATAGTCGAAACCTGGGGTCGCGAGGGAATCTGAACTCCCGGCATCCGGGCGAGCCGACCTTGACGGCGCGGCTGGATAGTTACAGGCCCCAGCCGGTGCCCATACTGCGGCACTAAGCTGAAAGTTGCACGGCGCTTAAGTTAAGTTCGGGATGCGGAAGATTTTTAGTATTTAATGGAATTTTTGAATTCCTGCAAGCGGAGAGATAAATTTTTTCTCCCTGGCCTTTTCTTGCAACAAAAGTCAGCGCTTGCCAAGCAAAATATGATGATCCCCGCCGCCCTCAGGGCCACTGGCTGTAACCGTGGCGCATCTTGTAGAGGAAGTAACGCTCGAACCCGGCCTTCATCCCCTTAACCCACCACCCCTTCTTGGTGTAGGACTCCTGGCGGGGGGGCAGCAGGGGCGAGGCCTTCATCAGGGCCGCGGTCTGGCCCATGTCCATCATGCAGAGCACCGAAAGCGTCTCGGGGCCGGGGGCCGGGCCGCCGGTGATCTCGGCGGCCAGGGAGTGGGCGGCGAGCTTGGCCATCTTGATGGTCATGAAGCCGGTCTTCGGCACCCCCACCGGCACCGGGGTCGGCTCCGGCGGGGCGATGGCCACCGCCACCCCGATCACCGCGATGTTGTGGTATTTGGTGTGTCGGTAGGCCTGGTCAACGGCGATGAATCCCCGCGGGTTGCCCAGGGGCTTGACCGCCTCGACCCCGGTGAAGGGCGGGGCGATCATGGCGAACTTGAAGGGTATCCGGGTCCCGTCCTTCAGCCGAATCTCACCTGGCGCCACCTCCTCGATGGCCTGGTTGACCAGGGACTTGATCTCCCGCTCGGCGAACTCGTCCTCGAAGAAGCGGCGGGAGTTGCCCAGGCCGCCCACCCCCATGTGGCCGACATAGGGCTCGGAGGTGAGGTAGAGGATCGGCACCCGGTGGCGCAGCTTGCGGCGCCGCAACTCGGCGTCCATCTCGAAGGCCAGCTCGTAGGAGGGCCCGAAGCAGCTCACCATCTGCGAGGAGCCCACCACCACCGGGCCGGGGTCGGCTAAGATCGCCTTCCAGGCCCGGGCGGTCTTGGCGGCGTGATCCAGGGTGAAGGCGCAGTCGGTATGCCCGTTCGGCCCCAGGCCGGGGATCTCGTCAAAGGCCAGGCGCGGGCCGGTGGAGACCACCAGGTAGTCGTAGGCGAGCTGGCGGTGGGCGGTGGCCACCCGCCGCGCCTCCGGGTCGATGGCCAGCGCCGCCTCGTTGACAAAGGCAATGCCCCGGGGGGAGAGGATATCGCTCACCCTAAGGGTGATGTCCGCCGGACGGCGCCAGCCCATGATCACCCAGGGCAGGGAGGGCAGGAAGACGAAACGGTCGTCGTCGCTGACCACCGTCACCTCGGCCCGTCCGGCCAGCCGCCGTTTGAGCTCCAGGGCCGCGGTCAGCCCGCCGAACGACCCGCCCAGCACCACGATTTTTACCATGAGAAGCCTCCGGTTAAAAGGTGAGGTTCATGTCCGCCGTCAGCATCACCTCGGTGTAGTAGGTGGCGGGGTCGGCCAGGCGGACGCCGTCCACCAGGTCGCAATCGGCGAACTCGAAGACCTCCTTGTTCAAGGGGCAGGCCAAGAGGCTCGCCCCCTCCAGGTTAAGCATGAGCAGCAGCTCCTCGGGCTGGGGCAGGTTCATGGCCTCCATGCGCTCCGTCACCCGCCGGCGCAGCTCCTCGGGCTGGTCGGGCAGGCAGACGAGCTGGCCAACCTTTTCCCGGTGCACGGCGTTTACCCCCCGGGAACCGAAGAAGACCGTGACCTTGGCCCCGGCGCGTAGCAGGCTCAAGGCGGTCATCAGGCCGTTGAACACCTGGCACAACTCGTCGTGCATGATCATGATGGAGACCGTTTTCGCCGGATTCATCGTTAGTCCTCCCAGGGTTCGTGTCAGGTGCCGGCCAGGCCGCAATGCCTGCGGATGGCGGTCTCCAGGGTCTCTTCGTCAACATCCGCCCCCTCGATGATGATCTCGCCGTTCACCGTCACCGCTGGCGCCAGCGGCAGGTCGAGGGCGAAATAGTCATCCGAGCGGTACTCGTCGCGGGTCTTGGTGGTGGTCTCGATGGTGATGGGGTATTTGGCGCCCAACCTGGGCAGCATCTCCAGGAAGTGGCTTCAGGACTTGCCGTGCGGGTCGTTTAAGAAGAAGTGAACGGTGATCATCGACTTACCCTCCCTGGCTGATGTTGTTGCTTGACGGCTACCGCCGCCGCTCGCGTTTCAGTTTGCCGAGCAGGAATTGCGCCCCGGTTAGCGACACCCCCAGCCGCTCGGCGAGGGCCGGGGCGCTGTCCTGGCCTTGCTCTGCCCAGCGCCGGGTCTCCTCCTCCAGTTCCTCCAGCCACTCCTCGAAGAGCACCAGGAGCTCCGGTTCGGCGATGGCCACCAGTTGCCGGGAACGGGCCACCTTGTTGACCAGGGTCTGACACATGTGAGTCGGATCGACACCTTCGTCCGTGCACTCGGCCAGTCAGAGGTGCACCAGGCTCGCCAGCTTGTCGCCGCCCCCGCCCCCGCCCGCCAAGCCGGCGAGCACCGAGAGCCGCCGCTCCTCGGCCAGATGCGGCAGCAGACGGGCGAGCTGATCGGTAAGCCCCGCCACCGCCTCTTCCACCTCCAACTCCGTCGCCAAGGGCTCCCAGCCGGGCGGGCCGGGGAATTCATCCTTCATCATCTGATGGTCTCGCAAGAAAATAGCCGATGGCTAAGCAAAAGGGCCGAGATACAAGGCGCGGGGTGCGTTTGGCGAGTGAGGCCATACATAGGGCATGGCCTGACGAGCCAAACCGCCACGCAATTCTGTTCAATCCCCGCTGATGTTGGACGGGGACGCAGTAGATCGGTCTTTTTGCGACGCCATCATCATCTCAACGTGGTCCGGTTACGGATAAGCTCATCGCCTAGGCCGCGCAGGGCGGCGAGCAGCGCTGGCAGCTGCGGGTCGCTAAGTTCGTAGAAGACAAAGGGGCCGCTCCGCTCCACCCGCACCAGGAGCACCCGCCGCAACTCCTTTAAGTGATGGGAGACCAGGGGCTGGGAGAGCTGCACCTCGGCCACGATGGCCGACACCGGCTTCTTGCCGGCGGCCACCGAGAGCAGCACCCGCAGACGGTTCTCGTCTCCCAGGGCCTTGGCGAGCGCGGCCACGGTTTGCAGGGCCTCGCTCGCCCACTCTTCGGCTGGGGTCTCGTTCTTCATCACGCCTCAGATGCTGGCCGCCTTCATACAAATGATTATTTATATGCTTATTTGCACTTGTCAAGCCTTTTCTCCCCTACTCCGCCGCCACCGCCAGCTCGATCGCCACCCGGCGGGCATTCAACCCCGACTCGCCCGGGCCGGTCACCTGGGGCTCGGCCCGGCGCAACTGGTTGTCCGCCACCCCCTGATCGAGCAGGAAGCTTGCGACCGCCTGCCCCCGGCGCCCGGCCAGGGCCATCAGCGCCTCGTCCGCCCTGGCCGCCGCCTCCCCCGATGCCCGGCTCAAGGCCCTGAGGTCGGAGAGCCGGTCGGCAGAGGCTGAAAGCCGCGCCGCCAGCAAGGGCCGCCCTTGCAGCACCACCGCCAGTCGCCGCAAGCCGTCCTCGGCGGCGGCGGGAACCCTGGCCGAACCAGGGGCGAAGGCCACCGCCTCCGGCAAGGGCCGGCCCTCGCCCAACAGCCGCTCCGGCGACACCGCCGCCTTTAAGAGCACCTGATTTAAGTAGTTACGCAAGCCCTCCTGATAGGTGAAGCCGGCGTCGATCCGCCCGTCGATGGGGACGGTAAAGGCGATTTTCCCGCCCGCGTCCTGCATCGCCGCCTGGGCCAGGGGTAAGTTCCGCCAGGCCGAACCTAGGGATCTGATCGCCTCCGCCGCCAGGGGCCGGCCAAGTTTCAACCCCGCCAGGACGAACTGGGCCTGATCGTGAAGCTGGTTATCGGCCAGGGTCAGACGGTTGGCAAAATCCAGCCGCCCCCCCTGGACGGTGAACCCCCAGCTCGGCTCCAGGGCCGGGGCCAAGGAGGTCAAGGGCAGGCCCTTTAGGCTTACGCCCAAGGTCAGGCCCGGCGGATCGGTGAAGGGCGACAGAGTCCCCTGCGCGGCAAACTCGGCCGCGCCCTCCACCTCCCCCGCCAGGGAAAAGGGGAGTCCCTGTCCCCGAACGGCCAGGCAGTCGGCAAACGAGCCGCTAAGCTTGCGGGTGGTGAGCATCAGGCCCGGAGGGCCGGGGAAGTCGTAGATCAGGGTCCCGTCACTAAGCTCGATCCGCTTAACCGCCACCCGGGCCGGGGCGCCGCTCTCGACCGGCGCCCAGCCGGGCTGCCAGAGGGTGGGGAAACGGGGCATGGCCCGGTCACTCGCGGTGATCTGCAACGAGGGGCCGTCAAGGGTCAACTTGTCCAGGGAAAAGGAAAGGGGTCTTAAGACGAGCGCCGTACCCTCGCCCCGCACCTGCCGACAACTAAAGGGCGGGGCCGCGAGATCGGTGATCGTCCACCCGCCCTGGTAGTTAAGGCTGGGCAGGCTCAAGACCCCGTCCACGGCCAGCCGTCCCTGCATCGGCAGGGCGAAGTAGCGGCTTAAGACCGGCGCGAAGTCGGAGAGGGGCAGGTCGCTGGCCTGCAGGTTCAAACGGGCGGCAAAGGGAGAAAGGGTGAAGCTGCCCGAGCCCTGCACCGGCCACTGGTCGTCCAGCATCGCCGCCACGGTGAAGCCGTGGGCCCGTCCGGCCTCCAGGCCGTCCACCTTGAGATCGAGCCGCGCCAGGTTAAGCTCGATGTCCGGCGGCCCCTGGTTGATCAGCCGCAGGCTGGAGTTTTCCAGCGTCAGGCCGCTGATGGTCACCTCCGGGGCAGACGGGCCAACCGCCGTCTGGCCGGACGCCGCAGGCCCCCAAAACCCCCTGATTCCGCCATCATCGCTCTGCCGCCGCACCACCAAGGCGGCCTGCTCCAGATGTACCCGGCCCAGGTTCAACCCCCGGTCGGCCAGGGAAAAGGAGCCCTGTTCGCTCTGCCACACCGGCACCGCCAGCCGCTGGCCGCCCTCTTCCAGCACCAGGTCCTTCGCCTGGACGCTTAAGGGGGCGAGGCTTAAGGCCAGTTGCCGTCCCCCCTCCCGCCCCAAGGTGAAGTTGGCCTGCAACTGCTCGACCGTGCCCCCCGCCACCGGCAGGGCCAGGCCCGCCGCCTGCCCCAGATCCCGCAACTCGCCCTGGCCCATGCCGCTGATCACCGCCAGGCCCTTGACCGCGAAGGGATCGGTGATGGCGCTGCCCTGGAGATTCAAGCCGCAGCCCGAGGCGTCATGGCCGGTCAGGGAGAAGAGCACCTGGGCCGGGACGCCCTGGCCGCCGGCGGCAGGGCCGGACACGTCCAGCGACAGGTCGATGGCCTGCCAGTCGCGTGACTGCTCGGCGCTGGCGGCCAGGGTCCGGATATCGCCCTGGCTGACCCGCAGGTGATCGATGGCCGGCCGGGCCGCGCCCTCTCCGGCGGCGGGCCCCAGCAGCACCCCGACGATATCCCGCCAAGGCGGGCCGCCCTCCGCCTGGCGCTGCCAGAAGGGTTGATTCAAGGAGACCTCCTCGGCGTGGAAGCGCCCGCCGAAGGGGGCCAGCCAGCCCCGCACCCGCCCCGACTCAAGATGGAGCTGCCCCCAAGGGCCATCGATCTGCGCCGAGCGCAGGGCCGCCGAGCCGGCCAGCCGCAGACCCGCCTGGTCCCGGGCGTCGTAGGTCAGGGTCAGGTCGAGGTCGGCCCGGCCACTCACCGCCTGGATGCCCAGCCGGGCGGGCAGGTAACCGGCGTAGGCGGTCAGATCGAGGTCAGTCATCTTGAGGTTCAAGGTGGCGGCCACCGGCCCCTGGCCCAGACGGGCCTGACCGCGCATCTCGATGGGGGCGCCGTCCACCAGGGCCCGGAAGCTGGGGGCGAGCCCCCCCTCCTGGTAATCGATGTTGGCCAGCACCGGCAGGCTCAAGTCCAGATCGCGCACGGTATGGGTCTTGCCGGAGGGCAGGTCGTCGTAGATCAGCTCGCCATGGTCGAGGGCGAGGTTGTTCAAGGAGTAGCGCCGGGACCAGAAGGCCGCCAGCCGGCCCAAGAGGGCGAGGACGGGGGGAAAATCCCCGACCGTCAGGCTCTGGGTGTTGAAACGCTGGTCCTGGCCTCGCACCAGGTGCAGGAAGGGCCGGTCAAGGGTGAGCTCCCGGCAGACCACCGCCCGCTCGACCAGCGAGCGCATCACCGCCAGCCTGACCGTGAGCCGGGAAAAGGAGAGAATCGGGTCCACCTTGTCGGCGGGGTCGGAGAGCCGGGGGCCAACGATGCCGTTATTCAAGGTGAGCCGCAGGGAGAGGGGATCGAACTCCGCCAGCCCGATGGTGACCGGACGATCAAGACGCCGGCCCAGGGCCTGGGGAACCGTAACCCGCAGCAGGTAGGGAACGAGCAGGTAGCCTAAAAAGAGGTAGAGCAGAAGCCCACCGGCCAGGAGGCGAGGCGCCCAGCGCCGAAGCCCGGGCAGGAGGGAAGGCCGGGGCAGCGGCGGACGCGGCCCGGGCGGCGGCCCGACCCCCCGACCCTCCGCCGCCGGCCGCGGGCCCACTACGGGCTCGGGCCTGGCGATGGTGATCTCCCCGAACGGATCCGGTGTCTGACGCTGGCGCATGGCTCTATCCGGCCTTTTTTACGTTGTCTTGCGATGCGGGCCATGATACCTTGCAAGGTCAACGAAATCAACACGATATTCCCCCGTTTCCCTCCCCGGCACCTCGGCCCTCCAGAGGGCCGCCAGCAAGCGAGGCTTAACATGCGGCTCAGCCAATACCCACGGGCAGTTACGGTCCTGATCGCCACCCCGATCCTCACCGGCATCACCAGTCTCGCCGCCATCCTGCTCATCGTCGGCTGCCGGCTCTCCGCCATCAAGGCCCAGATCCTGCCCCAACTCTGGGCCCGGGCCATCTGCCGGCTGGCCGGGGCGCGGGTGAAGGTGCTGGGCAGGGAGGGGCTCGACCCCAGCCAGAGCTACATCTTCGCCGCCAACCACCAAAGCCAGTTCGACATCTTCGCCCTCCAGGGCTATCTGGGGATCGACTTCCGCTGGCTGGCCAAGAAGGAGCTGTTCGCGGTGCCCGTCTTCGGGCGGGGGATGAGGCTGGCGGGGTATATCCCGGTGGATCGCTCCCGGGGGCGGCAGGCCTTGCAGAGCCTAAACGAGGCGGCGGAGCGGATCGCCGGCGGCACCTCGGTGATCATCTTCCCGGAAGGCACCCGCAGCCCGGACGGCCAGATCCATCCGTTCAAGAGCGGGGCCATGATGCTGGCCATCAAGGCCGGGGTGCCCATCGTGCCGGTGGCCATCATCGGCACCCACGAGGTCCTGGCCAAGGGCCGGCTGCTGGCCCAGTCCGGGCCGGTGACCATCCGCCTGGGCCGGCCCCTCGACATCTCGCGCTTCAAGGCCGGGGACAGACAGGAGCTGGCGGGTCTCATCCAGGCCGAGGTGACGGCCCTCTTCGATCAGGGCCAGGCCTAGCACCCGCCGGCGTCCAACAACCGCAAGCGTCCGGAATCACTGTCCATCATCACCGGCAGGCCGATCGGCAACAGGATGTTACGGGGGCCGTGGCCGACCGGGAAGTTGGCCCACACCGGCACCAAATGGCGGGTCAAGGCCAGCACCCGCCGCCAGATCAACTCCAGATCGGCGATGGTCTGGCCGTCTCCTCCCAAAAATTCCCCGAGGATAACCCCGGCGATCCGGTCGAGCCGCCCGGAGAGGCCAAGCTGGGTAAGCATCCGATCCAGCCGGTAGGCCGGCTCGTTGATGTCCTCAAGCAGCAGGATGGCCCCGGTCAGCTCCGGCTCGTAGGGGGTGGCCAGCAGGTGGACGAGGCAGGTCAGGTTGCCGCCCAGGAGCGGCCCCTGGGCCCGGCCAGGGCGCAGCACCTCCAGACCCTTAAGCGGCGGGGGCTGATCGGCGTTGGGGGCCAGGGCGTTTAAGGCGTCGAGCAGGGCCGGACGGCCATCGCGGGCCAGGGTGGAGAGCAGGGGGCCGTGGTAGGTGACCAGCCCCGTCCGCCGGGAGATGGCGTTGAGCAGGGTGGTGAGATCGGAAAAACCTAGCAGTATCTTTGGCTTTCTGGCAATAAGATCGAAGTCTAGCCCGGAGAGCAACCGGGCGCAGCCGTAGCCGCCCCGCACCGCCAGGATGGCCTTGACCTGGTCATCGTCCCACAGCCGGTGCAGCTCGGCCAGCCGCCGCTCGTCCGTGCCGGCCAGGTAGGCCTCCCGATGGTCGAGATCAGGGGCGTATTTCAACTTGAGCCCCGCCCCCTCAAGCAGCTCGATCCCCTGACGCAAGACCTCGGGGGCGATGGGCCCGGCAGGGGCGGCCAGACCCAGAACGTCTCCGGGCCGCAGGCGGGGCGGGAGGATGGGGCGTTTAGCTTCGGAGCTCATGGAGCAGACGCAGTCCTTCCAGGGTCAGCCAGGGCTCGATGGCCGTAAGCGACGGGGCGTAAGGGGCGATCAGCTCCGCCATGCCGCCGGTGGCGATAACCTTGGGGTTCTGGGGGGCGAAGCGCTCCCGCATCCGGGCGATCAGCCCCTCCACCAGACCGCCGTAGCCGTAGAGGATACCGGACTGGATGGCGGTGACGGTATTGGTGCCGATGACCGGCGGCGGGGAGACGTTGATGTCCACCCGAGGCAGGCGGGCCGTCCGGCTGCCCAGGGCCTCGATGGCGATCCCCAGGCCGGGGGCGATGGCCCCACCCAGATACTCGCCCCGGGCCGAGACGCAATCGAAGGTGATGGCGGTGCCGAAATCGACGACAATCAAGGCCTGGCGATGACGGTGGTAAGCGGCCACGGCGTTGACGATCCGGTCGGCCCCCAGCTCGGCGGGGTTGTCGATTAGGATCGGCATCCCGGCGGGGGTCTGATGGTCAACCAAGAGCGGCGACAGGCCCAGGTCACGGCAGGCGGCCAGCCAGTTACCGTTTACCTGCGGCACCACGCTGGCCAGGATCGCCCCGGCCAGGTCTGCGGGGGACAGCCCCCCCATCCCGAACAGGCCGCGCAGGTTCAGGGCGATCTCGTCTCCGGTCTGATTGCGGTTGCTGGTGAGGCGCCAGTGGTGGACAAGCGCCTGGCCGGCAAAGACGCCGATCACGGTGTGGCTGTTGCCGATGTCGATGGCGAGAAGCATGGGGGCGGAAGGGTCTGGTTGTTTGTTGTGGATAAAGGCTGATGGCGTCGCAAAAAGACCGATCTACTGCGGCGCGTGGCGGTTTGGCTCGTTCGGCATACCATCTGTATGGCCTCACTCGCCAAACACACCCCGCGCCTTGTATATCGGCCCTTTTGCTTAGCC
>JAJYJA010000131.1 GCA_021789795.1 Deltaproteobacteria bacterium
TCGCCGCCAACCTCGCCTTTGGCCGGCCCGGAGCCCGGGCGGCGGAGATCGAGGAGGTGGCCAGGGCAGTGGGCCTCCACCAGGAGATCATGGCCTTTGCCAAGGGCTATCAGAGCAGAATCGGGGAACGGGGGGTGACCCTGTCCGGCGGCCAGCGGCAGCGGCTCTCCCTGGCCCGGGCGCTCATCACCCGCGCCCCCATCCTGATCATCGACGACGGCCTGTCGGCGGTGGACGGCGGCGCCGAGCGCCGGATAATCGCGGCCATCGCCGATTATGCCGCCCAGGGCCGGCTGGTGCTGATGGTCAGCCACCGGCTGGCGCAACTGACTGGGGCCGATAGGATCGCGGTGCTTAAGGCGGGCAGGATCAGCGGCTTGGGAACGACGGCGGAGCTTCTAGCGGATAACGATTATTTCCGGGCGGTGTATCAGGCCCAGTCCGAGCCCGCCGGGGCGGCGGAGGGGGGGGAGGCGGCCCATGCAGCCTAATTTCGGTTTTTTCGAGGAAGACTCGCTGGGCGAGGTGCGGGACGCGCAACTCTGGCGGCGGCTCATGCGCTACGCCGCCCCCCACGCCTTAGGGATCGCCCTGGCCATCGCCCTCTCCCTGACCGTCATCGGCGCCGGCCTGGCCCTGCCCTATCTGACCCGGATCGCCATCGACCGCTACATCGTCGGCAACAACCTGAGCCAGGCGGCGCGGCTGGCCGGGCTCTCGCATCTCGCCTTCGCCTTTCTGCTCCTGGCCGGGCTGGGTTTCGCGGCCAACTTCCTGCAGGTGACGTTGCTGGAGTGGCTGGGCCAGAACATCATGCACCGCCTGCGGCAGCGGCTCTTCGTCCACCTGCTGCAACAGGAACTGGCCTTCTTCAACGCCACCCCGGCGGGCAAGCTGGTCACCCGCCTGACCAACGACATCCAGAACATGAACGAGATGTTCACCTCGGTGGTGGTCACCCTGTTCAACGACGGGGTGCAGTTCGTGGCCATCCTGGGCATCCTGGCGGCGATGAACTGGCGGCTCGCCCTGCTGATGGCGGCCCTGACCCCCTTGATCGCCGCGAACCTCACGATCTTCAGCCGCCTGGCCCGAGACGCCTTCCGGGCCATCCGCACCCGGCTGGCGGGGTTAAACGCCTTCCTGCAGGAGTCGCTTTCCGGCATGGGCCTGATCCAGCACTTCCGGCGGGAGGCCGACACCCTGGCCAGCTTCCAGACCCAGAACGACGACTACCTGGCCAAGAACCTGCGCCAGATCCGGCTGTTTTCCATCTTCGTGCCCTTGGTCGAGGTGCTCTCCGCAACCGCCATCGCCCTGATCATCTGGTACGGCGGCGGACTCGTCCTGCGCCGGGAGTTGTCGCTGGGCGAGCTGGCCGCCTTCATCTCCTACATGCGCCTCTTTTTCAGGCCGGTGCGGGAGATGTCGGAGAAGTTCTCCATCGTCCAGTCGGCCATGGCCTCGGCGGAGCGGATCTTTCAGTTGCTCGACCGGCCTCCGGCCTTAACCGGCGGAAGTCTACGGCTACCCAGGCTCTTGGGTCAGGTGGAGATGCGGGCGGTGGATTTCGCCTACAGCGAGAAGGAGCCGGTGCTGAAGGGGCTTAACCTTGACATCCGGGCCGGGGAGACGGTGGCCATCGTCGGGCCCACCGGGGCCGGGAAAAGCACCATCGTCAACCTGATCGAACGGCTCTACGACCCGCATCAGGGACTGATCGCCCTGGACGGGCATCCGCTCGCCGAGTTCGATCTCGCCTGGCTGCGGGGGGAGATCGGCCTGGTGTTGCAGGAGGTGCTGCTCGTCCCCGGCACCCTTAAGGACAACATCTGCCTGGGAGAGACCATACCGGAGGAACGGCTGGCGGAGGTGGTGGCCAAGGCCCAGTTGCGCGAGGTGGCCAAACGATTGCCCCAAGGGCTGGACACCGCCATCGGCGAGGGCGGCCACGAGCTGTCCACCGGCCAGAAGCAGTTGCTGGCCCTGGCCCGGGTGCTGCTCAAGAACCCTGGGCTGCTGATCCTCGACGAGGCCACCGCCAACATCGACTCCCTGACCGAGGCCCTGGTGGAACGGGCCATCCGGGCCACGGCCAGGGGCCGGACCAGCATCCTGATCGCCCACCGGCTGTCCACCATCCGGGACGCCGACCGGATCGTGGTCTTGCAGGAGGGCCGCCTGATCGAGGAGGGCAACTACCAGGAGCTGATAGAGAGAGGCGGGGTGTTCGCCCGGCTGGTGGAGAGGCAGCGGCTGGCCTAGGCGGAAGGAAGGGGCGATTAACGGCGACGGATATAACCGGCGCGGTTAATCGCCCCGTTGCGGTTACTGTTGCAGGCGTTTTAGGCTCTTGATCAACTCCTCGATGAAGATGTGGTTGATCTCGGGATAGAGGCCCAGGCCCTTGAACACCTGGCGGCCCTGCTCCTCGGTGGTCACCGAATCCACCTTGATGCCGGCGGCCTTAAGCTCCATGGCCCAGGAAGGCTCGCCCTCCCGGTTGGGCACCTCGCCCATGATGTCGTGCATGATGTGGTCGCCGGCCACGTACATGAAGGGCACCAGCCGCACCCGGGCCGGCTTGCAGGTCTTGGCCCAGGCCAGCACCTCCTGGCGGGGGATGATCCCCTCGACCGTGCCGATGCGCGTCCCCGGATAGGCGGTGGAGACGTGCCGATCCAGCCCCAGGTAGGTGAGGTTGTCGCGGGCGGCGGTCTCCGGGGTGCCGTGGGTGACCACGACGGTGCAGCCGTCCTGCCGGGGCAGAAAATTGGCGGAGACGATCTTGACGCTGGCAAACAGGCTGTCCCAGCGGTGCAGCAGGGAGCCGCCGTATTCGATCCGCATCCCCAGGCCACGGAAGGCTTGGATCTCGCGCACCATCTCGTCGTACTCGTAGCCGGGGAAGATGTGCAGCGACTGCACCGCCACCTGGCGATACCCCTGATCCTGAAGGTCGGCCAGGGTCTGGCTGACACTCAAGTAACGCTTGGGGTTGCCCTCGGCGGCGAACTTCTTGTTCACCAGCTCCCGGACGATCGACGAGGTGTAGGCCCAGACGATGGGCGCCTGCCGCCACTCCGCCGGCAGCTCGCGCCGCAACTGGGCCTCGAAGAAGTCGTAGGTCTGCCTGGCCTCGGTGGTGGTGCCGAAGGCGACGATCACGATCGCCGGCCCCGTCTTCAAGGTACGGGTCTTGGCCTGGGCCGTTCCCCAGCTCCCGGTCAGCAGTAAGGCCAAGAGGAGGCCCACGACGGCCATCGCCGGCCCCCGGCCCGGACGGCGGCCACCCGTCTCTCCGCCCCCCTCCCCCCTACCGCCTCCGGCCCGCAGGGCCAGACGGATCAGACGTTGGAAACAGTCCCAGTTCCTGGTGGCCAGGACCCCCTGTTTGGCGTAGGCCAGCTCCCTCTCCTCGTTGTTGATACTCATCGCGACGCTCCTTTTGCTTGCGGCCCGGGGCAAAAAAAATCCCCAAGCCCATTAATGAAAATGGCTTGGGGATGTCCCTGGTACCCACCAATACCGACCGGCCGCAGTCCCTCACCACGAGGAGCGCGGCCATCTGATTCCGGCAGGTCTTCTGACTCCCTCCCCGGCAAGCCGCCTTCCCGTCCGCCGCGAGGCTAAGACAGTGGCATGGTTGGCTTGCGGTCGCGCCCGAAGGCACTGGAGGTTACAGCGGCGGGCCCGTTCCCGATTTGCACGGGATTCCCTATTGTGTCCACGAACGGACACCGGAACAGCAGTCTCAATCTATGCCCCAAACCGGCGGGCCGGGCAAGGTTTTTTTTGTGCGCCGGAGGCAATGAAAAAATTTGCCATCCCCCCGCCGCTCCTGTATCCTGCCTTTAAGTTAGGCCAGGAGAGGAAAACCATGAGCAAGAAGACCACCCACCGCGTCTTGATCGTTGACGACGAGGGCCCGATCCGGGGCCTTATCTCCCAGATCCTCAACCGGGATGGCTACGAGTGCGAGACCGCCTCCGGGGTGGACGAGGCCCTGGCCATTTTGCAAGAGCAGCGCTTCTCGCTCCTGATCTCCGACATCAACATGCCGGGCCGCACCGGCCTCGATCTGCTGGCCGAGGCGGTGCGCTTAGACGAGGACATGGCGGTGGTCATGGTTACCGCCGTGGACGACCGGGGGGTGGCGGTGCATACCCTGGAGATGGGGGCCTACGGCTACATCATCAAGCCCTTTGGCAAGAACGAGCTGTTGATCAGCATCGCCAACGCCATTCGCCGCCGGGAGCTGGAGATCAACAACCGCAAGTACAGCGAGGAGCTGGAGCTGATGGTCCAGGAGCGGACCAAGAAGCTGATGGAGGCCGAAAGCGAGAGCCGGGAGGCGCGGGAGGAGACCATCTACCGCCTGGCCAAGGCGGCGGAGTTCAGGGACAACGAGACCGCCCAGCACACCCTGCGCATCGGGGCCTACGCCGGCATCCTCTCCCGGCGGGCCGGTTTCGACGAGGACTTCTGCGAGCAGATGCGGGTGGCGAGCCTGCTGCACGACGTGGGCAAGATCGGCATCCCGGACGCCATCCTCCTCAAGCCCGCTTCCCTGACCGCCGAGGAGTTCGACATCATCAAGACCCACGCCGACATCGGCTACCGCATCCTGGAGGACTCCCGCTCGCCGCTCCTGCTCATGGGGGCGGTGATCGCCCACACCCACCACGAGCGTTTCGACGGCACCGGCTACCCCCAGGGACTGAAGGGCCGCGACATCCCCCTGCCGGGCCGGATCACCGCCATCTGCGACGTCTTCGACGCCTTGACCAGCCACCGGGTCTACAAGGCCGCCATGCCGGTCGAGGAGGCCCTGGGCATCCTCCAAGACGGGCGAGGCAGCCACTTCGACCCGGGGCTCCTGGACAGCTTCCTGGGCTGTCTCGACCAGATCCTCCTGATGAAACAAAAGTTCGCCGACGGCTAGTTCTCCCCTTTAACCCTGAATCACCCCTGGTTATTTTTTGTTTTTGCCGCTCGGCCGCGCCTGGCCGCCGGTGAGGATATACTTCTGCTCCTCCCGTTTGGCCGGCTCCCGCTCCACGTAGATTTCGGCGCCGGTGAACGGGTCGCGGCCCGTCGCGTACATCAGGGTGGAGTAGGTGGACGGGGTGGGGGTGAAGATCTGGGTCTGGCGGGGGATGAGCTTGAGCCGCTCGCGACAGAAGGCGGCCAGGGCCCGCATCTCCTCCCTGGCGCAGCCGGGATGGGCGGCGATGAAGTAGTAGGTGAGGTACTGCTCCTTGCCCGCCGCCCTTGAGCAGTCGGCAAACAGGCGTTTGAATTCCAGCAGCGGTTCGATGCCGGGCTTGCCCATCAGGGTCAGCACCTTGGCCTCGGAGTGCTCGGGCGCCACCTTGAGCTGACCGGAGACGTGGCGGGCGGTGAGCGCCTTGAGATACGGGAGGCCCTGAACACGATCCGCCAGAATCAGGTCGTGACGGAGGCCGGAGGCCACCGAGACCCTCTTCACCCCCGGCAGGCGACTTAGTTCGGCGAGCAGCCGGATCTGGGGGGCGTGGTTCACCGGCAGGCTCCGGCAGACGGCGGGGGCCAGGCAGCGCCGGTGCCGGCAGGCGCCCTGGGCGAGCTTCTTCGCGCACTCGAAGCCGTACATGTTGGCGGTGGGGCCGCCGACATCGGTGATCTGGCCCTTGAAGTCCGGGTGCCGGGTGAGCCCCTGGGCCTCCCGCAGGATGGAGGCCGGGCTGCGACTGACCACGGTGCGGCCCTGATGGACGGCGATGGCGCAGAAGTTACACTCGCCGTAGCAGCCCCGGTGGCTGGTGATGGCGAACTGGATGGTCTCCTGGGCCACCACCCGGCCCTGCCGCTGGTAGTAGGGGTGCACCAAACGGGTGAAGGGCAGCTCGTGGAAGCCGTCCAGTTCCTCGGAGCTGGGCAGGGGGCTGGGCGGGTTGTGGACGAGAAACCGGCTGTCCTGCCGTTGGGCCAGGCCTTGGGCGGTCAAGGGGTCTTGGTTCTGATAGAAGAGGGAGAACATCCGGGCCAGGGCCTCGGGATCGGAGGCCGTCTCCTGATGGCCGGGCAGTTCGAGGAAGCCTTCCGGAGGGCGCTCCGCCGGATAACAGAGGCCAGGGAGGCCCCGGAAGTCGAGGCCCTGGGCCAGGTGGCCGGCCAGGGCGAGCACCGTCTTCTCCCCCAGGCCGTAAACCAGGAGGTCGGCCTTGGCGTCGAAGAGGAGGGAACGGCGGACACGGTTGTCCCAGTAGTCGTAGTGGGACAAACGACGCAGGCTGGCCTCGATGCCGCCCAGGACGATCGGTTTGGTGTGCCGGAAAAAGCGCCGGATCAGGTTGGCGTAGGCGATCACCGCCCGGTCGGGCCGCCGGTCGTTGACCCCGCCGGGGGTGAAGTCGTCGCTCTTGCGCCGCTTGTTGGCGGCGGTACGGTTGGCGACCAGCGAATCGACGCTGCCGCCGCTCACCCCCCAGAAGAGCCGCGGCTCGCCCAGCCGGGTGATGTCGATCTCCGAATCCACCGCCGGCTGGGCGATGATCCCCACCGAGAACCCGGCCCGCTGCAAGACCCGGCCAATCACCGCCACCCCCACGAAGGGGCTGTCGATATAGGTGTCGCCGCTGACCAGGATGACATCGAGCTGGTCAAGGCCCAGGGCCTTGAGCTCGGCGCGGGTGGTGGGCAGGAAGGAGGGGGACGCCAGG
>JAJYJA010000132.1 GCA_021789795.1 Deltaproteobacteria bacterium
TTTAGCGCAAAAGGGAACGTCATGATTGAGGTCAAGGAACTCTGTAAGAACTATGCTGAGGTAGCGGCCCTGAGCGGGGTGTCGTTTGCCATCCGTCCGGGCGAGATTATCGGTCTTTTGGGGCCGAACGGGGCGGGCAAGACCACCCTGATGAAGATCATCACCGGTTTCCTGCACCCCTCCTCGGGTAGCGCCAGGGTGGGTGGTTTCGATGTCCTGACCGAAACCGAGAAGGTGCAGGAGCTGATCGGCTACCTGCCGGAGAACGCCCCCATCTACCCCGAGCTCACCGTGCAGTCCTACCTCAGGATGATCGCCGAGCTGCGGCGCATCCCGGAGGCCGAGCAGCGGACGCGGATCGGCGAGGCGGTCACCGCCGTGGGCCTGATGGATAGGCTGGTCACCCCCATCGGCGCCTTGAGCAAGGGCTATCGGCAGCGGGTGGGCCTGGCCCAGGCCATCCTGCACCGGCCCCGGCTCCTGATTTTAGACGAGCCCACCAACGGCCTCGATCCCACCCAGATCGTCGAGGTGAGAAGGCTGATCCGCACCCTGTCGAAAAACAGCACGGTCATGGTCTCGACCCACATCCTCTCCGAGGTGGAGGCCACCTGCGACCGGGCCCTGATCCTGATTCGGGGCGAGCTCAAGGCCGACGCCAAGCTCTCGGAGATGGCCGCCACCCCCCAGGCCCTGCTCACGGTCGCCAAATCCGGTCAGGCGGAGGCGATCAGGACGGCCCTGGCCGGGATGCCCGGCGTCACCAGGGTGGATATGGATGAGCGGGCCGACGCGGTGATGTTCAGGGTGCGGGGCGAGGGCGACGGCCTGGCGCTCTGCCCGGCCATCTTCAAGCTG
Source organism: Deltaproteobacteria bacterium (assembly GCA_021789795.1). Classification (GTDB taxonomy): domain Bacteria; phylum Desulfobacterota; class Desulfobulbia; order Desulfobulbales; family VMSU01; genus VMSU01. Next base: position 859 of record JAJYJA010000132.1, read on the forward strand.
GCCAAGGCCCAGGACTGGCCGCTTTGGGAATTACGCCACGAGACCCGGACGCTAGAGGCGGTGTTTAACGAACTAACCAGCACGGTTGGAGGCGGACGATGAGTCAGACGCTGTCGATCACCAAGAAAGAACTAAAGGCCTATTTCGGCTCGCCGATGGCGGCGCTGTTCATCGGCGCCTTTTTGCTGGCCACGATGTTTTCCTTCTTCTGGCTGGAGGCCTTCTTCGCCCGCAACACCGCCGACGTCAGACCCCTGTTCCGCTGGATGCCCAGCCTGATGGTCTTCCTGGTCGCGGCGCTCACCATGCGCCAGTGGAGCGAGGAGCAGCGGATGGGCACCCTGGAGATACTGCTCACCCTGCCGGTGCGACTCTGGGACCTGGTGCTGGGCAAGTTCCTGGCGGTGCTGTTTCTGGTGGGGGTGGCGCTGATCCTCACCTTCGGCCTGCCGCTCACCGTTTCCCTGCTCGGGCCCCTGGACTGGGGGCCGGTGATCGGCGGCTACCTGGGGGCCTTGCTCATGGCCTCGACCTACATCGCCATCGGGCTCTACGTCTCCTCCCGTACCGACAACCAGATCGTGGCCCTGATCCTGACCGTGCTCCTAAGCGGCCTGCTCTACATCCTGGGCTCGAACGGACTCACCCACTTCATGGGCAACACCGCTGGCGACCTGCTCCGCGACCTGGGCACCGGCAGCCGGTTCGCCAGCATCGAGCGGGGGGTGCTGGACGTGCGCGACCTGGCCTATTACGCCTCCCTGACCTTCCTGTTCCTGCTGCTAAACGTCCTCTCCCTGGATCGCAAGCGCTGGAGCGGCGGCCAGAACACCGTCCGTTACCGGCGGGGCCGGCTGCTGGCCGTGACCCTGATCGCCGCCAACCTCCTGGCCTTGAACCTCTGGCTGAACAAGATCAACACCCTGCGCCTGGACCTGACCGAAAACCGCGACTACACCCTCTCCCAGACCAGCCGCGACCTGATCAAGAACCTCCCCGATCCACTGCTGCTGCGGGGCTATTTCTCGGAGAAGACCCACCCCCTGCTCTCGCCGCTGGTGCCCCGGATCAAGGACATGATGCGGGAGTACGCCATCGCCTCCGGGGGCCGGGTCAAGGTGGAGTTCGTCGATCCCAAGTACCACCCGAACATGGAGGCCGAGGCCAACCAGCAGTACGGCATCAAGCCGGTGCCCTTCCAGGTGGCGGGCCGCTACGAGGCCTCGGTGGTCAACTCCTACTTCAACATCCTGGTCAAGTACGGCGACCAGCACGTGACCTTGGGCTTCAACGACATCATCGAGGTGCAGCCCCGGCCCGACGGTCAGATCGACGTCCGGCTGCGCAACCTGGAGTACGACCTGACCAAGTCGATCAAGAAGGCGGTTTACGGCTTCCAGAGCCTGGGGGGGATCTTCGAGAAGGTCAAGGGGAAGATCACCCTGACCGCCGTGGTCTCCAAGGCCAGCCTGCCCGAGCAACTGGCCAAGCTGCCCGCCGCCATCGACGCGGCGGCCAAGGCCCTGGCCAAGGAGTCGGGCGGCAAGCTGGAGTTCGAGACCATTGACCCCGGCAACGACCCCCAAAAGCAGGCCGAGATCAAGAAGCGCTTCGGCGTCGAGGCCATGCCGGTGTCCTTCTTCTCCCAGGACACCTTCTACCTCTACCTGTTTTTGACCACCGGGGAGGGCAAGAACGAGCGGGTCTATCTCGCCGCCGACATGGGCGAGGCCGAGGTCAGGAAGGAGGTGGAGGCGATCCTGAAGCGCAGCTCGTCGGGGTTCTTGAAGACCGTGGGGCTGTGGACGCCGTCGCCGGAGGCGCCGGCGCAGATGGCGATGATGGGTCAGCCGCCGCCCCAGGACAACTACCGGACGATTCAGAAGGCGTTGGTTGAGAACTACAACGTGACCAAGGTCGATCTGCACTCGGGCCGGGTGCCGGACAACATCGACGTCCTGCTCCTGGCGGCCCCGCAGGGCATGGATGACCTGTCCCGTTTCGCCGTCGATCAGTACCTGATGCGGGGGGGGGCGGTGGTGGCCTTAGCCGGCAACTATCTGCTCGACCTGACCCCGTACTCCCAGACCCTGGCGGTGAAGAAGGCGGCGGGCGGCATTGACGACCTGCTGGCCCATTACGGGATCACGGTGGAGGACAAGCTGGTCATGGATCAGCAGAACGAGCCCTTCCCCATCCCGGTGACCCGCAACCTGGGGGGGCTTACGGTACAGGAGATCCGGCAGATCAACTACCCGTTCTTCGTCGATGTGCGCGCCAGCGGCATGGCCAAGGGCAGCCCGGTGGTGGCCAACCTGCCGGCGGTGACCTTGAACTGGGTGTCGCCGCTGAAGGTGGACGAGCAGGCCAAGGGCCGCAAGGTGGTGGAACTGCTCAAGTCTAGCCCCAACTCCTGGACCACGGCCGGCTTGGATATCCAGCCCGACTTCCAGCGCTACCCGGATCTGGGTTTCGCCCCGCCTGGCCAGCCGATGAGCGCCAAGCTGCTGGCGGTCACCAGCCAGGGGGCCTTCCCCAGCTATTTCGCCGATCGGCCCGACCCGCGTCAGGCGGCCAAGGACAAGGCGAAGGCCAAGGACAAGGCCGCCGGACGGAATGGCAAGGAGGAGTCCCTCGGTCCGGCTGACGACAAGACGCCGCCCGCCAAGGGCCAGGGCAAAGAGCAGGAGAAGGCGAGCCTGCCCGAGGAGCCGGTGATCAAGCAGTCGCCGGATTCGGCCCGGCTGGCGGTGGTGGGCAGCGCCGATTTCGTGAACGACACGGTGTTTAGCATCTCCCAGTCGATGAGTCAGGATCGTTATCTGAACAGCCTGACCTTGTTGCAGAACCTGGTTGACTGGTCGGTGGAGGACGAGGACCTTTTGCGGATTCGTTCGCGGGGGACTTACGCCCGGCTGCTTGAGCCGATGAGCCGGCAGCAGCAGGCCTTGGTGGAGTGGTTTAACTACGGCGGGGCACTGCTGGCGCTCTTGGCGGTCAGCCTGTACGGCGGTTGGCGGCGGCGGAAGGAACGGCCCCTGATCTAACGAGGAAGGAAGACCATGAACAACACGAAGAATATCGTCCTGGCGGTGCTTTTGATCTTGCAGGCGGGCCTAGTCGCCTACCTTTACCGGCCCGGCCAGAACCAGGCCCCGCCGGCGGCGGCGATCATCAAGGATCTGGCGCCGGAGTCGGTCAGTGCCCTCACCATCACCGACGGGCTGGGCAAGACCCTGACCCTGACCCTGGCCAAGGACAAGGACTGGCGGATCAGCGGCAGCGATTACCCCGCCGATCAGGAGAAGATCGAGGCCCTGCTCAAGAAATTTGCCGCCATGAAGGCCTCGCGGCTGGTGAGCCAGACCCCGTCCAGCTACGCCCGGCTGAAGGTGGCGGATAGCGATTTCAACCGCAAGGTGGCCCTGGAGGCGGGCGGCAAGCAGATCGTCTTCTACCTGGGCACGGCCCCGAGCGCCAAATCCATCCACCTGCGGCTGGCCGGGGCCAAGGAGGTGTACCAGGTCAGCGACCTGGCCGCCTGGGAGGTGCTGGCCGAGCAGGACTCCTGGTGGCAGACCAAGTACGTGAACCTGCCGGCGGCGGAACTCTCGGCGCTGACCATCGCCAATGCCCAGGGCGGCATCGAGCTGCTTCACGACCAGCAGGACTGGCGGCTGGCCGGCAAGCCGGACGCGGCCCTGGACAGCCACCCGTTGGAGACCCTGCTCAACGCCGCTACCCAGGTGAGCATCTCCTCCTACCTGCCCAAGGACTTCACCCCCAAGGGTCAGCCAGTGGCCACCATAACCTGCCGGGAGGCCAAGGGCGGGGAGCCCCTGACCATCCAGATCTGGGACAAGGACAAGCCGGGCGACCTGGATCAGCCCATCAAGTCCTCGGCCAGCCCGCTGTACGCCAAGGTCAAGGCGTACGCGGTCAAGGAGTTGCTGGCCGCCAAGGCCGATTCCCTGCTGGCCGCAAGCCCCGTCCCGGAGGGCAAGGACAACGGAAAGGCCGCCCCGGCGGCGCCAGCGGCGACCGCCCCCCCCGCCGCCAAGGCTGGCAAGAGCGTCCCGCCCGTCAAGGAGAGAAAATAGTCCGGGTGCCTGTGTCCCGCAGGTCTGGCCGCCCTGCCTGGCCCTTTCGCCTGGCGAGGGCCAGGTCTAAACGCCATCCCGACCCTACTTTAAGGAGTTGTCATGTCCCTGCACCGTGAACGACTCGCCGGGCACCTGATCGAGAAGGAGCCCTACTATCTGCCCCAGGGCCAGGAGCTGGAGATCGCCCGGGCGGCCTATCAACACCGGATCCCCCTGATGCTCAAGGGCCCCACCGGCTGCGGCAAGACCCGTTTCATGCGGCATCTGGCCTGGGAGCTCAAGCGGCCGTTAATTACCGTCTCCTGCCACGACGACCTGTCCACCAGCGACCTGGTGGGCCGCTACCTGATCAAGGCCGGGGAGGCGGTCTGGGTGGACGGGCCCTTGACCCTGGCGGTGCGGGCCGGGGCCATCTGCTATCTGGACGAGATCGTCGAGGCCAGGAAGGACACCCTGGTGGTGATCCATCCCTTAGCCGACGACCGCCGCGAGTTGCCCATCGAGAAACTGGGCGAGCTCCTGATCGCCCCGCCGGAGTTCTGCCTGGCGGTATCCTACAACCCCGGCTACCAGAGCGTCTTGAAGGACCTCAAGATCTCCACCCGCCAGCGTTTCCTGGCGGTGGAGTTCGACTATCCGCCCCCGGAGTTGGAGGCGGAGATAGTCGTCTCCGAGACCGGTGTTTCAGGGGAGATTGCCAGCTCGCTGGTGCGGCTGGCGGCCATGACCAGGGGGATGAAGGACGCGGGCCTGCAGGAGGGGGCGAGCACCCGGCTGTTGATCCACGCCGCCTTGCTGATCCGGGGCGGCACCCCGGCCCGTCTGGCCTGCCGGGTGGCGATAGCCGAGCCCCTGACCGACGACCACGAGCTGGGGAACGCCATCAACGACATGATCTCGGCGATCTTCTGACGGTTCGGCGCCTTGTGGGCCTATCGCCGATGAGCGTCGAGCGGCTGAACGCGCAACTGGCCGTCCTCCTGGGTGAGGAGCTGGCGGACTGGGAGCGGCAGGAGCTGGCCGAGCGCTTGGCCCGCCTGCGGCCTGCGGTGCGGCGGGAGGTGCTGCGGCAGTTGCCGGTCGTCTGGCCGGTGAGCTACGCCCTCTATCACACCTTGGTCGAGCAGGCGGATAAGGCGGGCGATTGTCTGCGGCCCAGTCAGTTCCCCGCCTGGGTCAAGGCGGCGCTCGACGTTTACGAGGCCCAGGGCCTTAGGGCGGCGCAGGTATTTCTGGCCGAGGTGGAGGAGAATTTTCTCTGCCAGCTGCGGGGCCAGGCGGGGGTGCGGCTGGCCGAGGTCGAGCCCCGGCTCCTGCCTTACGCCTGCGGCCTTCTGGGCCGGGAGGTCAGGCTGGCCGCCTCGGGCGAGGCGAGCTTCGACATCAGCGTTATCTCGCTTCCCGCCGACTGCGAGCTCCTCCCGGAGCCCGAGCTTAACTTCCTGTTCTACAAGTTCACCGTCACCTTCCTGCTCTCCCTGGAGCGACTGGGAACCTTCCGCGCCCAGGAGCAGGGCGGCTGCGAGGCGCGGCCGCTGGCCGCCTTTCTTGCCGCCTTCCCTGAACCGCTACTGGCCGCCGACCTCTTCTATCTGGCCGAGGCGGTGCGGATCCTGGCCCATTTCCGCCGTGATTTCCCAGGCCTGATGGCCGATTTCGCCAGACTCGCGCCGGCCCTCCTGGCCGCGGGGCTGGAGGCGCTTGCCGCGGCCTGCGATCAGGCGGGATTCGTGCGGGCCTTG
>JAJYJA010000133.1 GCA_021789795.1 Deltaproteobacteria bacterium
AGGCAAGCGATGCAATGGTTCTATGACATGAAGGTGGGCAAGCGGTTGTTGGTCAGCTTTGGCGCGGTGCTGGCGCTCTTGGCCCTGGTGACCGCAGCGGGGCTGTGGGGGCTGATAACCAGCGAGAACAGAGTAATGACCATGCTGGACACCGAGGGGAAGATCCTCCAGAATGCCAGCCGGCTGCGGGCCAATATCCTGGGGATGCGGATGAACGAAAAGAGCATCCTGCTAAACGTCAAGTCCGCCGACAAGCTGACCGAGGCCCACAAGGCCTGGCTGGAGGAGGAGAAGGGCGCCGATGACCGGTTCGCCGAGCTGGACAAGGCGGCGGTGCACGAGGACGACAAGGCCGAGATCAAGAAGATCCGGGACAATATCAAGATATACCGGGACGGGTTCGCCAAAGTGTGGTCGATGCTGGGCGACGGCCGGATCACCACCGCCGAGCAGGGCCGCCAGGCGCTGGCCCCCTACATGGAGGCCATCCACAGCATGGACGCCGCCGTTACCGATCTGGCCCAGAAGGCGGACAAGACGATGAACGAGGACCGGGTGCAGATCAGCAAGGCCTCGCAGCGGGTGGTGTGGATCGTGCTGGGTGTCGCCTTTGCCGCCATCTGCCTGGGGATCATGCTGGCGATGGTGGTGGCCCGCAGCATCCGGGTGCCGCTCTTGCGGAGCGTGGAGTTTTCGACGGCGGTGGCCGCCGGCGACCTGACCCAGACCATCAACCTGAATCTGAAGGACGAGTGCGGCCAGTTGACCGACTCCATGAACCGGATGGTGGAAAAACTTAAGGAGATCATCAACAACGTCCGGGCCTCGTCGGACAACGTCGCCGCCGGGGCCCAGGAGCTGAGCTCCAGTTCCCAGGAGATGAGCCAGGGCAGCACCGAGCAGGCGGCGGCGGCCGAGGAGGCCTCCTCGTCGATGGAGGAGATGAGCGCCAACATCCGCCAGAACGCCGATAACGCCATGCAGACCGAGAAGATCGCGGTCAAATCGGCGGAGGACGCCCGGGAGGGCGGACGGGCGGTGTCCGAGGCGGTGTCCGCCATGAAGGACATCGCCGGCAAGATCTCGATCATCGAGGAGATCGCCCGCCAGACCAACCTCCTGGCCCTAAACGCCGCCATCGAGGCGGCCCGGGCCGGCGAGCACGGCAAGGGGTTTGCGGTGGTGGCCTCCGAGGTCAGGAAGCTCGCCGAGCGCAGCCAGAACGCCGCCGCCGAGATCAGCAAGCTGTCGGCCAGCTCGGTGCAAGTGGCGGAGACCGCCGGCCAGATGCTAGGCAAGATGGTGCCGGACATCCAGCGCACCGCGGAACTGGTGCAGGAGATCGCCGCCGCCAGCCGGGAGCAGGACACCGGCGCCGAGCAGGTGAACAAGGCCATCCAGCAACTCGATCAGGTGATCCAGCAAAACGCCGCAGCCTCCGAGGAGATGGCGGCCACCGCCGAGGAGCTGAACTCCCAGGCGGATCAGCTCCAGTCGGCCATCGCCTTCTTCAAGGTGGGCGACAGCGCGGGCCGGAGCGGCGGCTACGCCTCGTCCCGGCCCGCCCCGCGCAAGCCGGAGAAGCGGCCGGCTACTACCCATCACGCCGCCATCAAGCATCTGGCCGGGCCGTCGCACAAGGGGGGGCGGCTGGCAACGGGCGGGACGGAGCCCTCCGGGGTGGCCTTGGACATGGCAGGCCCGGGTCACGACAACTTCGACGAGGGCTTTGAGCGCTACTGAGCCGTAAGGCCGCCCAGCCGGCGATGGAACTCTCGCAATCCGAATTCAACCGACTGAGCGGCTTTCTCCAGGAGCGGCTGGGCATCAAGCTGCCGGAGGCCAAGCGCACCATGCTCTCCGGGCGGCTGTCCAAGCGGCTCCGGCTCCTGGGCCTTGCCTCCTTCGCCGCCTATTGCGACTTCGTGTTCAGCCCCGAGGGTCAGCAGTCGGAGCTGATCCCGATGATGGACGCGGTGACCACCAACAAGACCGACTTCTTCCGGGAGCCGGCCCACTTCGAGTACCTTGCCAATACCGTGCTGCCGGGCCTTGTCGTCAAAGGCAAGCGGCATTGCCGGGTCTGGAGCGCCGGCTGCTCCACCGGCGAGGAGCCCTACACCCTGGCGATGTTGCTGAACGAGTTCGCCCGCCAGCAGCCGGGCGGGGAGTTCTCCTTCGAGATCACCGCCACCGACATCTCCAGCCGGGTGCTCGACCTGGCCCGGCAGGCCATCTACGGCGAAGAACGGGTGCGACCGGTGCCGGCGGAGTTGAAGCGGCGCTACCTCTTGAAGGGCAAAGGCGCCAACCAGGGCATGGTGCGGATCGCGCCCGAACTGCGGGCCAGGGTGCGCTTCGGTCGTCTCAACTTCATGCAGCCGGACTTTCGGATGCCGGTCAGGCAGCAGGTGGTCTTCTGCCGCAACGTTTTGATCTATTTTGATAAAAACACCCAAGAGGCGGTAATCAACCGCCTCTGCCAGTACCTGGAGCCCGGGGGCTATCTCTTCCTGGGCCACTCCGAATCGATCATGGGCTACCAGGTGCCCCTGGTGCAGGAGGCCCCCACCGTGCACCGGAGACTCCCATGAACCACCGCCCTCCCCTGGCCGCCGTGCGCTTCTTAAAGCCCGGCGAGCTGTTGTTCTTGGTGCGGCCCACCCTGGTCTCCACCGTCCTTGGCTCCTGCATCGCCGTCACCCTGTTCTATCCATCCCTGTCCCTGGGCTGCATCTGCCACGCGGTGTTTCCAGAGGGCAAGGGCCTGATGGGCTTGAAATACGTCGATCAGGCGGTACTGCGCATGGTATCTTATTTTGACCGGCGCGCCATTCCCCGTTTGGATCTGGAGGCCAAGCTGTTCGGCGGCGCCTCCCAGTTCGGCGAGGGCGGCCACAACGTGGGGGCCAAAAACGTCAGCGCCGCCCTGCTGGCCCTGGAGCAGGCCGGCCTGCGGCTGGCGGTATCGGACGTGGGCGGCGCCCAGGGCCGCAAACTGTTGTTTAACTCCCAATCAGGCGAGGTATTCCTGAAGCGTTTCCGCAATCGGCGCCTCTGCCCCTAGTGCCCAGTTGCAAATTTACGTGACCTGCCCACGGTGCCGTCATGCCGGCGAAAGCCGGGATCCAGCATCTCAAGGGCCATAGGCCCCGGCCTTCGCCGGGGTGACGATGTGATCCCTACCAAGAAAACAAGCGAGTTGCCCAGTTTCCATCCCTTTGGGTGGCCTTCGCTCATGGCGACTAATTTCAAGCTGAAAATTTATGACTGACAAGATCAAGGTGCTTATCGTGGACGACTCGGCGGTGGTGCGCCAAACCCTGACCGGCATCCTCTCCTCCGACCCCGAGATCGAGGTGCTGGCGGCGGTGGGCGATCCCTTCGCCGCCGCGGAAAGGCTCAAAAACAGCATCCCCGACGTCATCACCCTGGACGTGGAGATGCCAAGGATGGACGGGCTCACCTTCCTGAAGAAGATCATGAGCCAGCACCCCATCCCAGTGGTGATGTGTTCGAGCCTGGCGGGGGGCGGCTCCGAGACGGCGGTCAAGGCCATGGAGTACGGGGCGGTGGAGATCATCACCAAGCCCAAGGTGGGCACCAAGCAGTTTCTGGAGGAGTCGCGGATCGTCATCTGCGACGCGGTCAAGGCGGCGGCCCAGGTGCGGGTGCGGCGGCGGCCCCCCCGCACCCTGGTCGCCGCCCCCAAGCTGACCGCCGATGCGGTGCTGGCCAAGCCGAGCAGCAAGGCGATGATCCAGACCACCGAGAAGGTGGTGGTGGTCGGGGCCTCCACCGGCGGCACCGAGGCCCTGCGCGACTTCCTGACCGCCCTGCCCGCCGACACCCCGGGGATCGTCATCGTCCAGCACATGCCGGAGAACTTTACCGCCGCCTTCAGCAAACGGCTTGATTCCCTGTGCCGGATCACGGTCAAGGAGGCGGAGGACGGCGACACCGTGGTCCGGGGCCGGGCGCTGATCGGCCCTGGCAACCGGCATGTGCTGCTCAAGCGCAGCGGGGCCCGCTACTACGTGGAGGTCAAGGACGGGCCGCTGGTCTCCCGGCACCGGCCCTCGGTGGATGTCCTCTTCCGGTCGGCGGCCCGTTACGCCGGCAAGAACGCCGTGGGGGTGATCATGACCGGCATGGGCGACGACGGGGCCAAGGGGATGCTGGAGATGAAGGAGGCCGGGGCCTTCAACTTCGCCCAGGACGAGGCGAGCTGCGTGGTCTTCGGGATGCCCAAGGAGGCGATCAAGCTCAACGCCGTGGACCGGGTTCTGCCCCTGGAGGCCCTGGCGGCGGCGGTGCTCAGGGAGAGCGACTAGACCTCGCCTGGGGCGCGCAACACCAACCGGCTAAGGCGCCCCGAGGCGGGAAAAGGGTTGGCAAGCGGCCGCTAATGGTGTATCTATCCCTTGCCTGGCGGATTTACAGAAGTGCCTCGCCCGGCGCGCCGGTTTTTATACCTGAAAATCAGGGGTGAGAGATGAAAAGGTTTGCTCGTTTGACTGGATTGGCGGGAGATGCCGGTTTTACGCTTATCGAGCTGTTGATCGTCATGGTGATTCTGGGGCTGCTGGCCTCCCTGGTTGGGCCCAAGATGTTTGGCAAGCTGGGCATGGCCAAGCAGAAGACCGCCAAGACCCAGATCGAGATGCTGATGGCGGGTCTGGACTCCTACCGCCTGGATGTCGGCAAGTATCCCTCCTCCCAGGAGGGCCTGGATGCCCTGGTGACCAACCCCGGCAACGACAAGTGGAAGGGCCCCTACCTGGCCAAGGGCCTGCCCAAGGACCCGTGGGGCAACGATTACATCTACAAGAACCCTGGCGAGCACGGCGAGGTGGATATCGAGTCCTACGGCGCCGACGGCCAGGCGGGCGGCGAGGGCGAGGACGCGGATATCGGGAGCTGGCAGTAGGGTGGGAGCTGTCCGCTAGCAGCCCTGCCCTTCGGCCCCGGAAGGGCGCCTCTTCTCCCTGTTCCGAGCAGTTATGCTAGACAGCCATTGGCACATCAGGCCCAATCGGCCCCGGGCGATAATGCTGGCCAAACGTCAGCTTGCCGAATTGGTGTGCGACGCCGTGAATCTGGAGGGCATCAACCTTACCCTGCCGGAGATCCAGACCCTGCTTGACGGCATAACCGTTGGCGGCCACCGGCTCTCGGACCAGCAGATGGCGGTGAATCAGGCGCGGGCCTGGCGTACCCTGTTTGCCTGGATTGCACAAGACGCCTTCGCCGTTGACATCGACAGGGTCTGCGCCCTCCACGCCCTGGCCGCCCAGGAGGAGGCCTTGGACTGGGGGCGTTTCCGTGCCAGTGGGGTGACTATCGCCGGCACCGACTACCAGCCGCCGCCGGCCTCGGCGTTGCCCGCCTTGTTTGCGCGGATGGCGGCTGAGATGGAAGGCATCCCCGATATCTACGACCGGGCCATCTTCGTGTTTCTGACCATGTCTCGTTGTCAATTTTTTTATGACGCCAACAAGAGAATGGGCAGATTCATGATGAATGGCATCCTGTTACAGCACGGTTTCCCGGCCATCAATCTCCCCGCCCGCCGTCAGTTGGAATTTAATCAACTCATGCTTGACTTCTATCGCAGCGGCGATCAGCAGCCGATGAATACCTTTGTGCGCTCATGCCTCGACCAGCGGGTAATTGCCATCATGCGTGAAGAAGAAGGCGCCGGCGGCTATCCAACAACGCCGTAGCCGTGGAAAAACTCCGTCTGGGGGCTCCTGCGCCGTCAACCCGGTGCTGGTCAAATTCATAATTCATGGGCAACCGGCGATACCTGAATCGCTGGGGCAGTGTTTTCCGATGATCTATCGGGAGATGCGGCGCTTGGGTCAGGAGATGTCGGTGCGGGAGCTGGGCGAGGAGTGGCGGGTGACCTTGCCCCTTAAGGGAAACAACTAAAATAACCATGCGAAAAAAGGCACTAATTACCGGCGTCACCGGACAGGACGGCGCCTATCTGGCGGAATTTTTACTGAATAAAGATTACGAGGTGCATGGCTTAAAGCGCCGCACCTCGCTGTTCAACACCGACCGCATCGACCACCTCTATCAGGACCCGCACGAGTCTGACCGCCGCTTCATCCTGCATCACGGCGACATGACCGATTCGTCGAGCCTGATCCGCATCATTCAGCAGGTGCAGCCGGACGAGATCTACAACCTGGCGGCCCAATCGCACGTGGCGGTCTCCTTCGAGGAGCCGGAGTACACGGCGGATTCGGACGCCCTGGGCACCTTGAGGCTGCTGGAGGCGATCCGCATCCTGGGGCTGACCAAGAAGACCCGCTTCTACCAGGCCTCCACCTCGGAGCTGTACGGCCTGGTGCGGGAGGTGCCGCAGACCGAGAAGACCCCCTTCTACCCGCGTTCGCCCTACGCCTGCGCCAAGCTCTACTCTTACTGGATCGTGGTCAACTACCGCGAGGCCTACGGGATGTACGCCTGCAACGGCATCCTCTTCAACCACGAATCCCCCATCCGGGGGGAGACCTTCGTCACCCGCAAGATCACCCGCGCCTTAGCCCGGATCAAGCTCGGCTTGCAGGACTGCCTGTATCTCGGCAACCTCTCGGCCCGCCGCGACTGGGGCCACGCCCGCGATTATGTGGAGATGCAGTGGCTGATGCTGCAACAGGAGACGCCGGACGA
>JAJYJA010000134.1 GCA_021789795.1 Deltaproteobacteria bacterium
TGGCCGACGGCGCGGCGGTGTTTGATGCCTTGCTCGCACAGGGGATCGCCATCCGCCAGGCGGGCAATTTCCCCGGCCTGGACGGCAGTTATTTCCGGGTGGCGGTGCGCTCAAGGGAGGAGAACGAACGCCTGCTCGCCGCCGTGGGTCGGCTGGGTAAGCCGCGGGCGGGATCGGCCTCGCCGCCCCGGAAGACCCCGGCCCTGATGTTTGCCGGCACCAGCTCGGACGCCGGCAAGAGCGTGCTGACCGCCGCCCTCTGCCGCATCCTGTTGCAAGACGGACTGCGGGTGGCGCCGTTCAAGGCCCAGAACATGTCCCTGAACTCCTTCGTCACCCGAGACGGCGGGGAGATGGGCCGGGCCCAGGTGGTGCAGGCCCAGGCCTGCCGGCTCGACCCCGAGACCCGGATGAATCCGGTGCTCTTGAAGCCGGTGAGCCAGACGGGCAGCCAGGTGATCGTCAACGGCCGCTCGCAGGGGGTGATGAGCGTGGCCGAGTATATCGCCTACAAGCCTCAGGCCTTCACCCAGGCCAAGGCGGCCTACGACTCCCTGGCCCGCGACTTCGAGGTGGTGATCCTGGAGGGGGCCGGCTCGCCCGCCGAGATCAACTTAAAGGCCCACGACATCGTCAACCTGCGCATGGCCCGGCATGCCGGGGCCCCGGTGCTCCTGGTGGGCGACATCGATCGGGGCGGGGTGTTCGCCTCCTTTGTCGGCACCCTGGAGGTGCTGGCCGAGTGGGAGCGCGACCTGGTGGCCGGGCTGGTGGTGAACCGCTTCCGGGGCAGCGAGGCCCTGCTCGCCCCGGCCTTTGACCAGGTGCTCGCCCACACCGGCAAGCCGGTAGTGGGGGTAATTCCCAACCTGCCTGGCCACGGCCTGCCGGAGGAGGATTCGGTGGGCTTCAAGAAGGGGCTGTTCGACCGGGCGGGCCGGCCGGCCTGCGGTGAGGCGGAGGCGGTGGAGATCGCCTTGATCGACCTGCCCCACATCTCGAACTTCACCGATTTCGAGCCGCTCCTGGCCGAGCCGGACGTGCATCTGCGGGTGGTGCGGGAGGGCGATGCTTTGGGCGACCCGGCGGCGGTCATCCTGCCGGGCAGCCGGAACGTGATCGACGACCTGCGTTACTTAAACCGCAGCGGCCTGGCGGCGCGGATCGGTCAGCTCGCCCAGGCGGGGAAGACCGAGATCGTCGGCCTCTGCGGCGGCTTCCAGATGCTGGGGGAGGAGATCAGCGACCCGCACGGGCTGGAGGCGAGTGGCAAGATCGCCGGGCTGGGGTTGCTGCCGGTGCGCACCGTGCTCCTGCCGGACAAGACCCTGACCAGGAAGCGGCTGACACACCTTGACTCCGGACAGCCGGTTTACGGCTACGAGATCCATCACGGCCAGACCACGGCCCGGGACGAGCTATCCGAGCTGCACGGCGGCCCCGGCGGGGCCGGGGTCGGTCTGGGCCGGGGGCGGGTCTGGGGCACCTACCTGCACGGACTCTTCGACAGCGACCCCTTCCGAGGCTGGTTCATCGACTCCCTGCGCCGGCGGCGGGGCTTGTCGCCCTTTCCCGGCAAGCGCCCCGCCTACGACCTGGAGCCGGCCCTGGAGCGCCTGGCGGCCTTGGTGCGGGAACGGCTGGACATGAAGGCGGTGTACCGGCTGCTGGGGCGGTGAGGCGGCGGCGCAGGATGAAGCCGCAAGACGAGGAGTCGGTTCATTCGGGATGATCGGCGAGAAAGGCCTGGGGTGTCACCACCGGCACCGGGCTGGCCGCGCAGGCCAGGAGGTGCTCGTCTCCGGAGATGATCCAGACTGCCTTTCCGGCCAGGGCGCACCAGATGAACTTGTCGTCTGCGGGGTCGTCGGGCACGAAGGGCGGGCCGTCTGGCGTGGCGATCACCTTAAACCAGGGAAGGACTTCAGCGGTGAGCAAGAGGGTGATTTCCTTGTTGGTTAGGCGGAACTTGGGGTAGGCAAGTACCCGGAGGTACTCGTTCATGATCGCCGTCGAAACCAGGGGGGAGATCGCGCCAGTCCGCCAACCGGCGGCGAGTCGAGCCGGGAGGCCGCCGAAAAGAAGCGCCGAGATCAGGACATTGGTGTCAATGACCACCTTCATGATTTTTTTCGCGCCCAGCGCACCGCCTCAGCCACCGCCGTTTCATTTAGCCCCATTTTTAGCATCTTGGCCTGGATGGATTTTAGGGTGGTGTGGGAGATGATTTGCACGGGGCGTAAGGCGATCACCTCGTCTTGCAGCTCCACCTCGAAGTATTCTACCTTGGGCAGGCGGTTAATGATCTCTTTGGGGATGGTGATTTGATTCTTGGTGGTTAGTTTGGCCAGCATGGGGGGGCCTCCAGGGATTGATAAACAAGGAATTCTTACTTCCTTGTAACACGAAATTTTTTTGGCCGCCAGGAAAATGCGGGGGGCGGCCCGGTTGACTTTGATGTCGCTCTCTTACTGTCTCCTCCTGGCCTTTATCCTTGATCTGCTCCTGGGCGACCCCCCCTGGCTGCCGCATCCGGTGCGGGCCATTGCCTTGGTCGCGGCGGGCGGCGAGCGGCTCTGGCGGCGGCTCATTCCTGGGACGCGTTCAGCCGGGGTGATGACGGTGATCTCCGTGTTGTTAGTAACCGGGGGGGTCAGCGTCGGACTCCTGCGTCTTGCGGCCCTTGCCCATCCTTTAGCCCCTGACTTGATTTCGGTTTATCTTCTTTACAGCGCCCTGGCGGCCCGCGACCTGGCCCGCCATAGCCGCCGGGTCTATCAGGCCCTGGCGGCGGGTGATCTGGGGTTGGCTAGGCGGCGGGTGGCGATGATCGTGGGCCGGGAGACCGAGGGGCTCGACGAGGCCGGGGTCTGCCGGGCCACGGTGGAGTCGGTGGCCGAGAATCTGGTCGATGGGGTCGCCGCCCCCCTGTTTTGGGCGATGCTCGGCGGCCCGGTGGCGGCGTTGCTGTACAAGGCGGTCAACACCATGGACTCCCTGTTCGGCTACAAGAACGAGCGTTACCGGGAATTCGGCTGGGCCCCGGCCCGGCTGGACGACCTGGCCAACTACCTCCCGGCCCGGATCGCCGCCCTCCTGGTGGTGGTGGCCGCCGGGCTGCTCGGGTATTCGCCGGGCGCCGCCTTGCGGGTCTGGCGGCGGGATCGCCGTCACCACGCCAGCCCCAACTCCGGGCAGAGCGAGGCGGCGGTGGCCGGGGCGCTGGGCATCCAACTGGGCGGGCCGGCCCGCTACTTCGGGCGGCTGGTGGACAAGCCCTGCCTCGGCGACCCCCGGACGCCCATCAGCCGGAGGCATATCCTGGCCGCCAACCGGCTGATGTTCGCCTCCTCCGCCCTGTTGCTCGCCATGGGGCTCCTGGGCCGTCGTCTGGCCGGGTTCTAATCCTGGCATTTCCCTCCTATCACATTCCCAGCCGCTGGTATTTCCTCGTCTTAGTCCTGAATTTTGTTTGACTTCTCTTTTTAAGCCATACTACAACTTATTTTAAGTTGCCTGGAGCTGAACGGCGGGGCGGGCGGTCTTGCCCTCCCTGGTCTAAGGGGGGAAGCAACTTGGAGAGTAGTCTGACGGCGACGGCATAAGGGGTGTCAATAGTCGTGGAAAATGCTCCAAGTTGTTTCCGCACGGCTCCTAAAACCGGACGCTAGGGACGGCATGGTGGAAAAGGTCGCGAAGATCCTGCTCGTTGACGACGAGGAATTCAACACCCGGATACTGGCCCTGGCCCTGACCTCGTACCAGGTGGAGGTGGCCATGAGCGGCGCGGAGGCCCTGCGGCTGGCCACCGAGTTCCAGCCCGACCTGGTGCTGCTCGACATCGGCCTGCCGGATATCGATGGCTACGAGGTCTGTAAGCAGTTGAAGCAGGATCACGAGCTGCGGCGGACCCAGGTCATCTTCTTGACCGGCATGACCGGGCAGCGGGTGGTGGCCGATTGCTTCAAGGCCGGGGCGGTGGATTATATCGCCAAGCCCTTCGGTCTGCACGAGGTGCAATCCCGGGTGCAGACCCATATCGGGCTGAAGCTGGCCCATGACCAACTTAGGGCCAAGAACGCCTTCCTGGCGGCCACGGTGCGGGAACAGCAGTTGAACATCGGCCTGGCCCGGCAGATCCTGCGGCTGATCGACCGCGCCGCCCCCCGCCATATAACCCTAAACGACCAGGCCTCGCTCTTTGTCCAGACCCTGGTCTGGCCTTGCCACCAGGAGGGCGGCGATCACCTGCGGGTCAAGGCCGGGGTGGGCCGGACGCGTTTTAGCCTCAAGGATCAGTCCGGTCATTCGGTGGGTTGCGTGCTGCGCAGCATCGCCACCGACCTCTTAGACAACGCCCTGCTCGCCCAAGACGAAAATCAGCCGCTCGCCGAGTCGGTGGGGCGGCTCAACGAGTCCCTTTGCCGCTCGGGTTTTTTCAACGGCGATGAGTTCTGCACCGCGCTGATGGCGGAGCTTGATCACGTAAGCCTAAGGCTGGATCTGGTCGCCGCCGGCCACCCGCCGGTGATTCTGATCCGTCAGGGCCGGGCCGTTTTTCTGCCCGAGGACGGCGAGAATCAGCGCAACCTGCCCCTGGCCTTCATGGCCGAGGCCGAATTCAAGGCCGCCAGTTGCCAGTTGCGGCTAGGCGACCGGCTGCTCATCCTCTCCGACGGCCTGCACCAGTTCGGGCGGGGGGAGGACGAGCCGCCCCGTGGCCAGGGGGAGTTGCTCGGCGAACTAAACGGCCTGCTCACCGAGCGGCCCGGCCTCGACCTGGCCCGGCTACTGCCGGCCTTTCTGGCCCGGCTGGGGGGAGGTTTCAGCGTTGACGCCTTGCAGTCCTGCAACCCCAGCGGCGACGACCTGAGCCTGATCGGCCTGGAGATTGAATCCCTTGGGTTTGATTCCTCCCTGACCCTGGTGCCGGCGGAGTTCGCCGGCCTCGACCCCTTGATCGAGGCGGCCTTGGAGAGGCTGGGGCCGGAGATGGAGGCGGCGGGCCTGGCCTGTTCCCCTGAGGAGGCTAGACTCGCCATCTCGGAGGCGATTTTAAACGCCTACAAGCATGGCAACCGCCGGCAGCGGGAGCTGACGATCGACCTCGCCTGGCGGCTGGGCAACGACTTCTGCCTGGCGGTGACCGATCAGGGGCCGGGTTTTGACTTTAGGCGCCTGCCCGATCCGACCAACAGTGCCCGGCTTGCCGCCGGCAGTGGCCGGGGGCTGTTCATGCTCCGCCGGGCGGTGGATTGGCTGGATTGGCGACTTGCGGGCCGGCGGATCGTCATGTCCTGGCGCCGGCAGGAGGCCTTGCCACCCGAGCTTACCCGGGCCGGACAGTGGCGGTTGTCTCGCCTGCCCGATCTGTGGGCCAGGGAGCGGGGAGCGGAACGCGGCCCTCATCAGGAGGGGTGATGGCCGCGGGGACGGTTTTTATTCTTAAAACAGGAGGATGAGCGATGGAGGTCACGGTTGTCAGGGGGGAGGGCAGACTTACGGTCACGGTGGCGGGGATGATCGACGAGGAGGGGGCGGATCGCCTAAAGGAGACCTTCGATCAGGTGCTGGGGACCACCCTGTTGCCGGTGGTGGTCTTGGACCTGCGGGGCACCCAGCATATCGGCAGCTCGGGGATCGGTAAGATCCTGCTCTTTTACAAGAATCTGAGCATCAAGAACAGCCGGCTGGAGGTTATCAATCTAAACCCCGGGCTGCACGAGCTGTTCCGGGAACTCAAGCTCGACACCCTCTTTGCGGTGAGCGGGGTCTAATCTAAGATCAACAGGGAGGGGCAGAGATGAAACGATTCTTTCGGCAGTTGCCGATCGCCAAGAAGATCGCCTTGGGTTTCGCCGGGGTGATGTTCCTGATCCTGGCCGCCAGTCTGATAAACCTGGCGGGGCTTAGGGCTATCATCCTCAAGGCCAAGGCGGTGGTGGCCGGCAACGAGCTCCAGGCCACCCTGATGCACCGGGAGGTGGATCACTTAAACTGGGTCACCGCCCTGAGCACCGAGCTGGCCAAGCAGGCGGGCACGATCACGGTGGAGACCAACGACCACAACTGCAAGCTCGGCAAGTGGCTCTACGGCCAGGGGCTCAAGGACGCCGTCGCCCTGGACCCGGAACTGGCCCCCTTGTTCACCAAGTTGGAGGCGGATCACGCCGCCCTGCACGATACGGCCAAGGCCATCGCCCAGGCCCTGGCGGGCGGCGGTGACCAGGCCCACGCCCAGGCGCTTGGCCTCTACCTGGATCGCACCCTGCCCGCCCTGGCCCAGGTGCAGAAGGACATGGAGGCGCTCCGTCAGGCGGCCAAGGCCAAGATCCCCACCGACCAGGCGATGCTGGCCGTCGCCGACGCGGTCAAGACCCGGCTGCTGGTGGCGGCGGCGCTGACCCTGGGACTGGCGCTCGGGGTGGCCTTCTTCATCATCGTGACCGTCAAACGGGTGCTGGGCAGCATCGCCGACGGCATCGAGAAGAGCGCCCAGCAGGTGGCGGAGGCGGCGGTGGCCATCAACAGTAGCAGCCACGCCGCCATCGAGACCGCCTCGGCCCAGGCGGCGGCGGTGGAGGAGGTGGCCTCCTCGCTGGAGGAGATGAACGCCATGAGCCAGCAGACCTCGCAGCTTACCGCCGGCTCGGAGAGGCTGATGAACGAGAACAT
>JAJYJA010000135.1 GCA_021789795.1 Deltaproteobacteria bacterium
AGTGGCTCAGGCAAGAGCTTGCCGCCCTGCGGGAGGCGGCCGAGGCCCGGGACCGGGCCCGGCTGCTGGCCCACCTCCAGACCATCGTGCCCGAGTTCACCGGCGGCGGGGGCCGGGGGCTGAGAAGGTTATCCTTAATGGGCGAAATTGGCTTGCAGACTTACCCCCAGGGCACGAACGATGCGGGAAATAGTGTCGTAGCGGGGTTTGGCTCCAGGGGCCAGGGCCTTGTAAAGGCTTGCGCGGCCAAGGCCGGAATCGTTGGCCAACCGGGTCATGCCCCGGGCGCGGGCCACGTTGCCGAGAGCAACGATAAACATGGCCGGATCAGGGTCTTCCAAGGCGGCGTTTAAGTATTCCGTGATGACTTCCTCGTTTTCGAGGTAGTCGGCAACGTCAAGGGGGGCGATGGTGGTCATGTGGCTTTTATGGACGCCTCCCATTACACCCAGTAAGCTAACATCAGGGGCCTACCTGATCGCCGGGAGGCGATAATTTCGTTTGGAGCATCGCGAGGAACCCGGCGGTTATGTGCCAGGCGCCCCGCGGAATCTAACCTACGCCGCCAGGGCCTTCTCCGGCATCGAATAGGCGGGGATGGTATGCGCCGGCGGGCCGGGATTCGCCAACAGCCGGTCAATGGCCTCCACGGTCTCGATGTCCAGCAACGTGTCCCCGCAGACCTGGCAGACGTCGGCCGGGACGTTTTCGATGATAACCGGCTTGCCGGCCAAGTTAACCAGGTGGTTGATCTCCGCTCTGGCGTATTTGCCAGGGCATCCTTGGATTGAGCAATGTTTCATGGTCTCGTGCCTCTCTGGTAAGGGGTATCCCAATAGGGTTTGGTTGGTTCGTAAACGGTGATGATGACCAGCTCCGGCAAGCTGGTGGTGCAGACAGCGTGCAGGGCTCGGCCTTGGCCCTGACCGACCACCAAGCAACAGGGGCCGCGGTCGTACTCCGGGTAGTTCTCCAATACCTGGCACCCCGTCAGCATGGCCAGAAGCTCGGATAGGGTCACCGCGTCGTTTCTCATCTCTTGATGGGCGTGGACGGTAAATTTGACCTGCCTGGTTCGCGCCTGTTCCCTTATCCTCGCCGTGATCGCCAGTTCGTCAAAATGGGAAGTGGTGCTCATCTCTTGCCCGCCATGCTGGTCATAATTACGGACTTGTGCTTCAGAAAGACCGTGGCTCTGAAGTTGCCCCGCACCTCAACCGCGCCGCGTCTGGCGAAATAGACGCGGTGGCCAGGGCCGATTGGATTTTAAGCTCGGATACGCCGCCGCCCACCGCCTCGCAGTCGTCAAAGTGGGTTTATTGTATTCATTTGGATACAACAGGTCAAGGAAAAACTTCTCGATGCCGCCGGTACAAAAAATTGGCCGGGATGGTAAAAAAATCTTGACAAGGGTCGGGGCCGGATAATAGAGTGGGGCCATCCGGCAATAGTGCGGGATGGCGGCCCGGTCTCCCCTGGGAGGGAAGGCCGGACGCGAGGGCGCCTAGGGAACGGCGCCGGGCCGGGGTGAGAGGCCGGGGCCGGAAGGCGCGAAATTTTTTGGACAAGGAGATACGACGATGAAGAAGACTTTGGCAGCAGCAGCGATCAGCTCGGCCCTGGTGCTCGGCCTGGCGGGGGTTTCCCTGGCCGACGACACCACCACCCCGGCGGTGGCCGCCGGTGGCACCAAGATCACCATTGACGGCAGCGTTCGCGAGCGGGGCCGGTATGATAAATCCACCAACGCCACCAAGGACGCCTCGGGGGCCTCTTACTACGACAGCCGGGTGCTGTTGGGGGTCAACGCCCAGGTCTCCCCGGAGGCCAGCGGCTACATCCAGTTGGAGACCGGCTCCGGCAACAACGATTCCGTGACCTGGGGTCAACCGACCGACAACAATGGTTCCCTAATCGGTGCCACCTCCTCAGGTAACTCCCTGATGGACGGCGGCAACAAGGGGGCCACCAACATGGACGTCCGGCAGGCCTGGATCAACTACAAGCCCGGCGACTTCGGGGTCAAGGTCGGGCATCAGCTTCTCGCCCTGGGCAACAAGATGTTCTTTGACCATGCCAGCGACGCCAGCGCCGGCGATGACGCCATCACCGCCTACGGCAGCCTGAACGGCGGGGCCACCAACCTGGCCGCCATCGCCATCAAGTTTGACGAGGGTAAATACGTAGCAAAGAACCCCGCCTTGAGCAACTCCTCAGACGACATCAACGGCTATGTCGGCTTGGTGACCCAGAAGGTCAACGACAACCTGAACCTGGGCGCCAACTGGACCTACCTGCACAGCACCCAGGGCAACAAGACAGATGCCACCTACAACGCCGCCGTGCCCGGTCTGTCGATGTCTAACGTCGGCCTGACCGCCGACGGCAAGGTGGGGGCTATCTCCTACCTGGCGGACGGCGAGTTTCAGTTCGGCACCTTCAAGGATGATGGCATAACCCCCGCCTCGGACGCCAAGGGCTGGGCAGCCAAGGTCGGTGGCAACTACGACCTGGGCGGCGGCAAGGTCGGTCTGCTCTTTGGCTACGGCTCGGGTACCAAGCATGACGAGAAGGACGGCAATCAGCACGAGTTCATCGACTTCCTGAGCCCCACCGCCTACGACACCATCATCGCCGGCTACCGGGCCGCTATCCCTGGCGCTGGCTGGGGCAATAGCGATGGCAAAAACTCCGGGCTCTCCAACCTGACCCTGTATCAGTTGAACGGCAGCACCAAGACCGTCTGCCCGCTGACCGGCAAGGACCTGACCCTGTTTGCCTCCTTGAGCTACATGCAGCTTTCCGAGGATATTGTCGATCCTTACAATAACCAAACCGCCAACAAGGTGGGCACCGAGGCCGACCTGGTCGCCACTTGGGCTCTTACCCCGGGCCTGAGCTACAAGGTGGAGGCCGCCTATCTTTGGGCTGGCGATGCCTTTGACACCATCGCCAACAACGGCAGCCCGGACAACCTGATGTTCCTGCGCCACAGCCTGGAGCTGAAGTTCTAGTCCTGGGCCTAACCGCCAGGGACGGCGGCGGTCTCACCCGCCCCACCGCCCTTGGCAGGCAACGGAGTTAAGTTTCCACCGACCAACCCCCGGTCCGGCCTCGCGCCTGACCGGGGGTTTTTGTTTCATGCGGTAGGATGGGCGGAGCCCATCGCCATCGCCCCAGCCTGCCGGTGGGCTTCGCCCACCCTACGGCTGTGGAAAAATTACCCTTGCCCAGAGCAACTCAGTGCCGGCCAAGACCTTCGGCGATAAACGATGCGACCAGGGAGTTGATGCTTACGCCCTCCCTGCTCGCCAAAGCCGCTAGGCGAGCATGAACACTCTTGGGAACACGCTGTACCCACTTGCCGCTGTAGCTTTGGCCTATGGCCGGGACTGTTATCTTGGCCCCGTCTTGGCGACGGAAGGTGGATGTTATCCAAAAAAAAGCAAGCGGCTTGCCTTTGGTTGGCGAGAAAGGTGCTCTACCGCTTGACGATATGATCGTTTGACGATACCATTAACCCATGCTCCGCACCTTCCATGATGCCGATACCCAACTGGTGTGGGCCGGCGAGTTTAGCCATCGGCTGCCGAATCAGATTCAGGCCGCTGCCCGTCGCAAATTGAGAATGTTGAATAACGCCAGAACCATTGACGATTTGCGCATCCCTCCGGCAAACCGGCTAGAAAAACTTTCCGGCAACCGGAAAGAACAGTGGAGCATCCGGATAAACGACCAGTGGCGGGTGTGTTTTTACTGGCGGGAAGGCAACGCCGAAGAGGTGGAAATTTGCGATTATCATTGACCGGAGACTAAGCAGATGGACAGACTGCCCAACATTCACCCTGGGGAGGTGCTGCTTGAGGAGTTTCTCAAGCCGATGGGGATAAGCCGCTACCGTCTAGCCAAGGCCATCGAGGTGCCGGCGATGCGTATCGGCGAGATATGCGCCGGCAAACGCTCGATCACCGCTGACACCGCCTTGCGCCTGGCCCGCGCCTTCGGCACCACCCCTGGTTTTTGGCTAGGGCTGCAAGCTGACTACGACACCGAGGAGGCGGCCAGGGCGGCGGGCGACTCCCTGCTCCGTATCGTCCCCCTGGCGGCGTAGCCCGTAGGGTGGGCGGGAGCCCACCATCTTCTTAGTCCGAAGCCCATCATCATCGCCAGGGCCCTGCCGGTGGGCTTCGCCCACCCTACCGCCGTCTTACCCAAGAGGGTTACGTCATGTCTGAAACCGTCATCCGTTCTCGTATCGGCAAGGCCGTCAAGGAGGAGGCTCAAGCCCTCTTGGCACGCTTTGGTCTCAACAACTCGTCAAGGGGGATACCATGCGGACCGTAAAGTTTGTGGTCTATCAGGAAGGCGAATATTTTGTCTCCCAATGCCTCAATGTGGAAGTGGCAAGCTTTGGCGAAACCATCGACGAGGCGGTGGCAAACCTGAAGGACGCAGTGGAATTGTACTTTCAAGACGATGCCCCCGGACACGGGCAGGGAGAATACCGGGCTATCGGCAGCGCCTTGATTGGCGAGGCCTCGGTCGGTGCCTAAGCTTTACTCGTCGCGGCAGATCATCAATGTGCTAACCCGCCAGGGCTTCAAGGAGATTTCTCAGCCCGTAGGATGGGCGAAGCCCATCATCATTGCCAGGGGCCTGCCGGTGGGCTTCGCCCACCCTACTTCTACCTCCTCGCTGCCCTGGCCATAATCTGGTAGTTTCTCTCCACCATCAGGCGCGGCTCGGTCATCAGGCCGGCCTGCATCAGGGCGTTGTCGCAAATCTGCTCGACGATCAGGCGGGCCAGGGGTTCGTCCTTCACCCGCAGCTCGGCCAGGTCTTTTATCAACTGGTGGCCGGTGTTGATCTCCAGGTTCTTGGGGCCGAAATCCTTCATCCCCTCGGGGCTTGAGGCCCGCATGACCCGTTCCATGGAGGCGGTCATGAAGCCGTCCGGGTTGACGATGATCGCCGGGCTGTCCACCAGGCGCTTGGACTCGCCCACCTCCTTCACCCTTTCCCCCAACACCTCCTTCATCCACTTGGCAAGCGAGCTGGCCACCGGGGCCTCTAGCCGGTTTGCGGCCTCCTCGGCCGCCGCCTCCTTATCCTCGGGCAGCTTTAAGTCGGCGCGGTCGGCGGAGACGAGCTTCTGGCCCTCGAACTCGGAGAGGTGGCTGAAGACGAAGTCGTCGATCGGCTCCAGGGTGTAGATCACCTCGATGCCGCGCTTCTTGAAGGCGTCGAGGTAGGGCCCGGACTCGATGGCCAGGCGGCTCTGGCCGTTGATGTAGTAGATCTCCGTCTGGCCCTCCTGCATCCGGCCGGCGTAATCGGCGAGCGAAACCAGCGCGCCCGGCTCCGAGGCCGAGGACTCAAAGCGCAAGAGCCGGGCGAGCGCCTCCCGGTGGGTGAAGTCGGTGGTGGCCCCCTCCTTCAGGTAGAAGCCGAAGGCCTTCCAGAATTCCAGGTAGGCCTCGGGGCGGTTCTTGGCCTGCTCCTCCAGGAATTTCAGGAAGCGGCTGGCGACCACCTTGTTGATCTTGGCGACCAGGGAGTTGTCCTGCAGGGCCTGGCGGGAGATGTTTAACGGCAGGTCTTCGGCGTCGATCACCCCCCGCAGGAAACGCAGCCACTCGGGGAGGATCTTGTCGCTGTGGCTTGCGATCAGCACCTTCTGGCAGTAGAGGTTGACCCCTGGCTCCAGGCGGCCAAAGCCCAGGCGCTCGAAGTTCTCCTTGGGCACGAAGAGCAGGGCGTGGATGGCGAGCGGGGCGTCCGCCGAGAAGTGCAGGCGCAGGAGGGGCTCGTCGTAGGCGTTGGCCACGAACTTGTAGAAGTCGGTGTACTCCTCGTCCTTGATCTCGGCGGGGCTCTTGGCCCACAGGGCCTGGACGGTGTTCACCGTCTCGCCCGCCAGCTTGATCGGGAAGGGCACGAAGCTTGAGTACTGCTTGACGATCCGCTTGATGGTCTCTTGGTTGGCGTAGTCCTTGGCCGCCTCGGTGAGTTCGAGGATCAGCTTGGTGCCCCGGTGCAGGCCGGGGCAGGGGGCGACGGTGTAGGAGCCGGCGCCGTCCGATGACCACTCGTGGCCGGGGTCGCCGGGCTGGTAGGAGCGGGACTGCACCCGCACCCTTTTCGCCACCATGAAGGCGGCGTAGAAGCCCACCCCGAACTGGCCGATGATGTTTACCTCCTTGCCCGCCCCCTGGTCGAGGCCGGAGAGGAAGGTCTTGGAGCCGGAGTGGGCGATGGTGCCCAGATTCTTGATCAGCTCCTCCCTGGTCATGCCCACCCCGGTGTCGAGGATGGTGAGGGTGTGCTCCTTCTCCGCGACCGTGATGTTGATCGTAAGCGGCGCCTCCCGGTCGAAGACCTCCTGCTCCTGGAGCTTTAAATGGCGCATCTTCTCCAGGGCGTCGGCGGCGTTGGAGATCAGCTCCCGGAGGAAGATGTCCTTTTCGGTGTAGAGGGAGTGGATGACGATGTCGAGCAGCTTCTTGGTCTCGGATTGGAACTCCAGGGTCTCGGTAGTTGCAGTTGTCATTTGCCACCTCGGCTTGATTCGGTTAAAAGATGAGGGAATGAGAAGTTGGGGCGCATCATAATCATCAACAGCGTCCTGTCAAGGCGG
>JAJYJA010000136.1 GCA_021789795.1 Deltaproteobacteria bacterium
ATCTCAGCTACCAACCAATCCCACCCGCCAAGAGGCAGTCAACCGATGACCCCGTTGCCCAGCATGGAAGAGAGAAGATTGTCGCGGCGCTTTCGGGTCACGGACAAGGCGGCCTTTGTCGTGAGCGCCAATTGGCCGGGCAAGGGGACCCTGGTTGACATCAGCGACGGCGGTTTCGCCTTCCACTATCAGTCCAGCACCCCTTGGCCAAACGAACGAAACGAACTCTGCCAGGTGATCGGGATGCACGAGTCCTTCATCGACAACCTGCCGGTGTGGACGGTGGCGGATCAGGTGGTCTCCCTGGGGGGAGGCCACACCCTGGTGGTCAGACGGCGCAGCCTGAAGTTCGGCCCCCTGACCTCGAACCAGCAGTTCCTGCTCGAGTGCTTCATCTGGATCAACAGCATGAGTCACTGCTGATTCCGACGCCGGTTTAGAGCCGGAGTCTTCCCCCTGCTTGCCGCCTCTCAGGCGAGCGTCTTGGCAATCACCTCGTAAACCCCCCGCGACAGGCCAGGCTTGGCCAAGATTCTTTCCATCTCCTCCACCATCAACCCTTGCCGGGCCGGAAGGTGCCGCCGCCAGGGGGCGAAACGGCCCGCCAAGCGGGCCGCGATATGGGGGTTGATGGCGTCCACGGCCAACACCTGCTCGGCCAGGAAACGGTAGCCGGCCCCGTTGGCGGCGTGAAAACATACCTGGTTGCCGGCAAAGGCCCCCATCAAGGCCCGCACCTTGTTGGGATTTTTGATATTGAAGGCCGGATGCCCGATCAAGGCCTCGACCCTAGCCAGGGTGTCGGGCAGGGGGGCGGTGGCCTGGATGGCCAGCCACTTGTCGACCACCAGGGTCTCGTGCCGCCACTTGCCGTAGAAGGCCGCCAGCGTCTCTTCCGCCTCCGGCCCGCCCCGGTGCGCCAAGGCGGTCAGGGCCGCCACCTCGTCGCTCATGTTGTCCGCCGTCTTGAACTGGGTCAGAGCCAGCTCCGTGGCCGTAGCGTCGTTCTTGTCGGCCAGGAGATAGTGCAGGCAGAGGTTGGCTAGCCGCCGCCGGCCCGCGAGGATGGGGTCATAGCGGTAGGGGGGCGGGACGCGGCTGGCGATGAGGGTCGCAAGCCAGTCCTGGCGCCGGCCTCGTCCCAGCCCCTGACGCACCCCTTCCCGGGCCGCATGCAGGGCGTCCACCTCAATCACCTCCACCAGTTCCGCCAGATACTCCTCCCCCGGCAGGGTGAGGAGTTGGGCGACGAAGGCCGCGTCCGGGTGTAATCCGGGCCTAAGTATCGCCCCCGCCGCCTCCACCAGGGCCGGATCGCAGACCATCTCCTGGCCCCGCGCCGCCAGGGCCAGGATCTCCTTGATGAACAGCCGCTGGCCGGCCTCGTAACGGTTGAAGGGGTCGGAATCGTGTAGCAGGAGGAAACGCAGCTCGGCATCCTCGTAGCGGTACTCCAGTCGCACCGGGGCGGAAAAGCCCCTGAGCAGCGAGGGCACTGGCCGTTGCTTCATGCCGGTGAAGGTGTAGCTCTGCTCCGCCTCTCGGAGGTGGAGCACCGTTTCCGGGGGAGCCTCGGGGCCGTCTGCCTGGCGCAAGGGAAGCTCGCGGCCAGTATCGTCCAGGAGGGCAAGCCGCACCGGGATATGGAGCAGCTCCGGGTGCTCGCCCGCCCTGGGCGAGGCCTGCTGACGAATGACCAGCCGGTAGCAGGCCTTATTTTGGTCATAATCAGAGGAGATAATGAGCCTAGGGGTGCCGGCCTGGCGGTACCAGCGCCGAAACTGGCGCAGGTCCTTGGGCCCGCCGGGGATGGGCGTCTCCGTCAGCGCCTCCTCCATGGCGGTCACGAAGTCGTCGGTGGTGGCGGCCCCGCCGTCGTGGCGGTCGAGATAGAGCCGCATCCCGCGCTTAAAACCATCCTCGCCCAGGATGGTGTGCAACATGCGGATCACCTCCGCCCCCTTTTCGTAGACGGTCATGGTGTAAAAGTTGTTGATCTCGATGTAGGACTCAGGTCGCACCGGATGGGCCATGGGGCCGGCGTCCTCGGGAAACTGCTGACTCCTGAGGGTGGCGACATCGTGAATCCGCTTGATGGGCCGGGAGCTGGTGTCGGAGGTGAACTCCTGGTCGCGAAACACGGTCAGGCCCTCCTTGAGACTGAGCTGGAACCAGTCCCGGCAGGTCACCCGGTTGCCGGTCCAGTTGTGGCAGTACTCGTGGGCCACCACCGATTCGATGCCGGCGTAGTCCTGGTCGGTAGCGGTCTCCGGTCGGGCCAGGATGAACTTGGAGTTGAAGATGTTCAAGCCCTTGTTCTCCATCGCCCCGGCGTTGAAGTCATCCACCGCCACGATCAGGTACCGGTCGAGGTCGTACTCCAGGCCGAAGCGTTCCTCGTCCCAGCGCATGGCCTTTTTCAGGGAGCGCATGGCATGGCCGCAGCGGCCGGCGTTATGGGGCTCGCTGTAGATTTCCAGGGTCACCTCCCGGCCGCTCCTGGTGGTGAAGCGATCGGCAAGCACCGCCAGGTCGCCGGCCACCAGGGCGAAGAGGTAGCAGGGCTTGGGGAAGGGGTCGTGCCAGGTCGCCCGATGCCGGCCTCCGGGGAGTACCAGGCTCTCCACCAGATTGCCGTTGGCGAGCAGCACCGGGTAGGCGTCCCGGTCGGCCTCGATGGTGGTGGTGTAACGGGCCAGGACATCGGGTCGGTCGGGGAAGAAGGTGATCTTGCGGAAGCCCTGGGCCTCGCATTGGGTGCAGAAGACGCCGTGCGAACGGTAGAGCCCCTCAAGCGAGGTGTTGTCCTGCGGGCGGATGCGGGTGGTGATTTCGAGCCGGAAGCTTGGCCGGGGGGGGCGGAGGACCAGGGCTTCGGGGTCGAGGCTGAAAGCCTCGGGCGGCAGGGGCTGGCCGTCAAGACGAATTTCCACCAGCTCCAGCCCCTGGCCATCCAGGCGCAGTGGCTCCTGGCCGTCCCCCTCCCGGCGCTGGACGGCCAGGGTGGAGGATACCAGGGCGTGGTCCTCGTGCAGCGCCACCTGGAGTTCAACGGTGGAGACGACAAAGGGAAACGGTCGGTAATCCTTAAGGAGTACCGGTTGGGGGCGAAGAGCGGGCATGGGGGCGACACCTCCGGATGGCGAGTGAGGTTGCGCCACGGCCTGGACGCCTCGTGACCAGGGCCTGGCGCGGTTTGGGTTTTGAAGGCAGGCGCAGGCGGTAGCCCTTGGGCGCCTTCTCCTTGCCGGTGAGCACCGGCGGCAGCAGGGCCGGATTCAGGGCGGCCAGGGTTGCGGGACGCACCTTAAAGCGCCGGCTTAACTCCGCCAGGCTGGCAGCGGCGGTCAGGGTATGGAGGCTTGCGGGCAGGGGCGGCAGGGGGCGCAAGTCATGGAAGTGGCGTCGGTAATTCTTGGCCAGCTCCCGGGCGGCCAGGAACTCGGCATAGAAGTTGCGGGAGGCGAAACCAAAGCGAGGATCGTCGTAACGCCGCCAGACGCCGGCGAAATCGCCGTATTGCCCCTTGGCCCGCAGCATGGAGTTCAGCCCGTGATTGTAAGCGGTGAGCGCCAGGGGCCAGCTACCCAGTTTTTCGTGGTTCAACTTCAGCACCTGGGCCGCGGCCTGGGTGGCGGCGATGGGGTCGCGGCGTTCGTCGATTCCGGGGCCGATCCGCAGGAAACGGCGGCCCGTCTCCGGGATCAGCTGCCAGATCCCGGCCGCCCCGGACTTGGAGTAGGCCTGGTAGTTGAAGGAGGATTCGACATGGGGCAGATAGGCCAAATCCTCGGGCAACTGGTAGCGGCGGAAGATCGCCCGGATCTGTCCCAGGTAACGGCCCGAACGGATGACCCCGGCCATAAAGCGATCCTTTAGGCAGCGCTGAAAGCGAATCTGATCGGCGGCGGCGGCAAAAACCCCGGCCTTGGCGCCGGGCCCGAACAAGGCCCGCACCCGCCTCTCCTCCGGATCCCCGGAGGGCTGGCCAGCGGCCAGGGCCAGGAGCAGGCGGCGGTAGCGGCCCTTTACCGCTTCTATCTGCCGTTCGTTGGCGAGCCTGGCCGCCTCGCTGTCGCTGGTGCCTCCCGCCAGGGTCACTACTTGGTAGATGACGCCCAAGTCCTGGCTGTCATGGATCAGGCCCTGGGAGGAGGGGTAGCGGCCATAGACCTGGCTCCAGAAGGTTACGTTCTTGGCCAGCCAGGGATAGGCAGGGAAGGGGTCGCCGCCCGCCCCGGCCCGGGACGGGTAACCGAGACCCGCGCCGATAAGCAGGGCCAGGGCGATTATCGTCCAGCCCCGGCCAGCACGACTAATCATCGGCGCAGGTTATTTGGTTTGTACCCGCCTTGCGGGCCGTTTCCAGCGCCGCCTCGGCCATCACCACCAGGTTTTCAACCGCCATCGCCCCGGAGGGCACGACCGCCGCCAGGCCCTGACTGACGGTTAGATAGCCCGAGGGGTGGCGGAGCTTCAGTTCGCCGATGCTGTCGCGGATTAGATCCGCCACCACCCGGGCCCCGGCCAGGGGGGTCTTGGGCAGCAGGATGACGAACTGGCTATCGCTGTAGCGGGAGAGATGATCGGTGGTGCGGCGCAGGCTTACTTGCAGCACCTGGGCCACCAGTTTCAGGCAGTCGTCGCCCTTGCCCCGGCCTTGGCTATCCACAAAGTCCGGAAAGTCGTCGAGGGCCACGAAGATCAAGGATAGGGGGGCGGCGTCCCGGAACGACCGCCGCCACTCGTTTTCCAGGCAGCCGGTGAAGTAGCGCCGGTTGCCGACCTTGGTCAGGTCGTCGGTGACGGTGAGCTTGGCCAGCATGTCGTTGGCCTCGGCCAGACGTTCGGTGAGTTTTAACAGCTCGGCCTCCCGCCGCTTGCGGCCCTCGATCTCCCGCCTCAGGGCCACCGCCGCCTTGAGACGGGCCACTAGCTCCAGCTCCCGCACCGGCTTGGCAAGATAGTCGTGGGCCCCGGCCTCGAAGGCGTCGCGCAGGGTCTCGGCCTGATCGACGATGGTGACCATGATGACGGGGGTATCGACGTAGGCCGGGTGCCGCTTGATGATCCGGCAGACCTCGATCCCGTCCAGACCGGGCATGACGATGTCCAGCAGGATGCAGTCCACCTCGGGCCGAGCCTCGGCGGGCGGGTCGATGCCCAGATAGCGCAGGGCGGCGGCCCCGCAATCCGCGCACGCGGTCTGGGTATAGCCCGCCCGGCCCAGCGTCGCCTGCAACAACCGGATCACCGGCGGCGAATCGTCAACAATCAGTATGCTCATGGCGTCCCTTGTTAGATTCTGGCGCTTGGCCCTTGCTCTATTCCGGGCATCCTAAAGCAGCGCCGGTCAGCAAAGGTACCAATTTATCCGCCAGGACGCAACCGGCAAGGCGGCGATTTGAGCTCGCGATTTTCCCCCATCCATGAGATATTGTCGCTCGACCCTCTGTCCCCGTCGCTTAGGTTACTGCTTATGCCTTACACCCCAATCATCGGCACCCTGGGATTTGTCATGAGTCCCGACCAGCGGCGCACCCTCATGGTCCACCGCGTCGCCAGGTCTGACGATGCCCATTTCGGCAAGTACAACGGCTTGGGTGGCAAACTGCGGCCCGGCGAGGAGGTGGCCAGCGGCATGCGACGGGAGATCCTGGAGGAGGCGGGGATCGTCTGCCTGAAACTCGTGCTGCGCGGCACCGTCAACTGGCCGGGCTTTGGCCCCCAAGGCGAGGATTGGCTGGGATTTATCTTCCGCATCGATCGCTTCTCCGGCGTCCCCCGCCTGACGAACGAGGAGGGCGACCTAAGCTGGCAGCCGGTGAGCGAACTCGCCGGGCTGCCGATGTGGGAGGGCGACCGTCACTTCCTGCCCCTGGTCTTTGACCGCGACCCCCGCATCTTCCACGGGGTGATGCCCTATCGGGACGGATGTCCCCAGGGCTGGAGCTTCTCGCGGGATTGAGGCCATTGCGTCAACCCAAAAAGGCCCGGCAGACGGTAACGCTCGTCTGCCGGGCCTTTTTTTGGTTTTTCCTCCCCAACTGGGAGGCGGAAGGCGTTATCAGCCGCAGTCCATGGCGTTGTTCGGGTCGTAGGAGTCACCCGAGTTCATGTACAAAAAGTCGTTTATCCGGCGCAACTGCTCGTCGTTCAAGGAGGCCCAGGAGCCGTTCTTGGCGCAGGCCGGGTAACGTTCGGCGAAGACCCGGTTCCAGGCCTTGGAGATCAGGGATTCGGAGTACAGGAAGTGCGCGCCCACCTTGTTGCCCCTAAAATGGCAACTCTTGCAGACGCTGCGGAAGAGATGCTGCCCCTCCTCGATCCCGCCCAAGGTGAAGACCCGGCAGGTGTTGGTGGTGGGATCAAGCCGCTTGGTGGGCCGGGCCTGGACTACCGCCACCATGCCTACCAGCGCCAGTAACAAGCCGCCTGTCATCAAGATCGTTCGCCCGCGCATCGCTATCTCCTCCGTTTTTTGGCATAAAGTTTAAGACGTCAACCCTGGCCTTAAAGGCCTACACAGTGGTAGGGCATTTAACAATATGCTTATTTTCTGAACGGCTGTCAAGCGAATTTGCGGGCCGGACCTTGACTCGCTATTTCCCCCG
>JAJYJA010000137.1 GCA_021789795.1 Deltaproteobacteria bacterium
GCTAAGCAAAAGGGCCGATATACAAGGCGCGGGGTGTGT
Organism: Deltaproteobacteria bacterium; assembly: GCA_021789795.1. GTDB lineage: Bacteria > Desulfobacterota > Desulfobulbia > Desulfobulbales > VMSU01 > VMSU01. Next base: position 40 of record JAJYJA010000137.1, read on the forward strand.
TTGGCGAGTGAGGCCATACAGATGGTATGCCGAACGAGCCAAACCGCCACGCGCCGCAGTAGATCGGTCTTTTTGCGACGCCATCAAGAATAACTTTAACGATAAACGCCTCCCCATACCGTCATGCTCTTCTCCCAACTTTTGATCCCCACCCTGAAGGAAAGCCCGGCCGAGGCCGAGGTCATCAGCCACAAGCTCTTGATGCGGGCCGGCTTCATCCGCAAGCTGACCAGCGGCGTTTACTCCTACCTGCCGCTGGGGCTGATGGCCCTGCGCAAGATCGAGCGCATCGTCCGCGAGGAGATGAACGCCGCCGGGGCCCAGGAGGTGCTCCTGCCCATGGTGCAGCCCGCCGACCTGTGGGCCGAGTCCGGGCGGCTCAAGAAGTACGGCCCCGAGCTCTTGCGCTTCAGAGACCGCCACGACCGGGAGTCCTGCCTGGGGCCCACCCACGAGGAGGTAATCACCGATCTGGTGCGCAACAACATCCACTCCTACCGGGGGCTGCCGGTCAACCTCTACCAGATCCAGACCAAGTTTCGGGACGAGATCAGGCCCCGCTTCGGGCTGATGCGGGGCCGGGAGTTCATCATGAAGGACGCCTACAGCTTCGACGCCAGCTCTGATGCCGCCGACCGCTCCTACGAGGCGATGAAGTACGCCTATCACCGCATCTTCACCCGCTGCGGCCTGCGTTTCCGGGCGGTGGAGGCGGACACCGGCACCATCGGCGGCAACTTCTCCCACGAGTTCATGGTCTTGGCCGAGACCGGCGAGGACACCATCGTCATCTGCCGGAGCTGCTCCTACGCCGCCAACCTGGAGAAGGCGGCCTGCGCCGCCCCGGCCCCGGCCAGCGACGAGATGCAACCCGCAGCCAAGGTCGAGACCCCGGGCAAACGCAAGGTGGAGGCGGTGTGCGAGTTTCTGGGCATCGAGCCCTCGCGGCTGCTAAAGACCCTGATCTACCGGGCCGACGGCCAGCCGGTGGCGGTGCTGGTGCGCGGCGACCACGAGGTGCAGCCGGTGAAGCTCAAGAACGCCCTTAAGGCCAGCGAGGTGGAGCTGGCCACCGACGAGGAGTGCTTCGCGGCCACCGGCACCCCCACCGGCTATCTCGGCCCCCTGGGGCTCAAGATCCCGGTGATCGCCGACCAGGCGGTGCTGGGGATGCGAAACTTCGTCACCGGCGGGGGGGAGAAGAATTTCCACCTCACCAACGTCAACCTGGGCCGGGACTTCACCCCTGGTCAGGTCGCGGACCTCCGCATGGTTACGCCCGGCGACCGCTGCCCGCTATGCGGCGGCGAGTTGGAGCTGACCCGCGGCATCGAGGTGGGCCACATCTTCAAGCTGGGCATCGCCTACAGCGAGGCCTTAAACGCCCGTTTCCTGGACGCGGAGGGCGAGATGCGGCCCTTCATCATGGGTTGCTACGGCATCGGGGTCAGCCGGGTGCTGGCGGCGGCCATCGAGCAGAACCACGACCAGGACGGCATCGTCTTTCCCCTGCCCCTCGCCCCCTTTAAGGTGATCGTGGTCAACCTGGGCTTCGCGGACGAGGCGGTCGGCCAGGCGGCCCGCTCCCTGTACCAGGCCCTGCGCGAGAGCGGCATCGAGACGCTGCTCGACGACCGCGACGAGCGGCCTGGCAGCAAGTTCAAGGACGCCGACCTCCTGGGCATCCCCTTCCGGGTCACGGTGGGCAAGCGCTTTGCCTCGGGCGGTCTGGTGGAGATCCGGGAGCGGGCCAGCGGCAAGATTACCGAACTCGCCCTGGCCGAGGCGGTGGAGCGCCTGGCCCGCCTCACGGCCACGGACTAGGACCGGCCGCCATGCTCTCCGAGGAACTTAAGGGGCAACTGCTCCGCCGGCTGCTGACCCTTAGCCCCAGGAAAATCATCCTCTTCGGCTCCCATGCTTACGGCCAGCCGGGCAAGGACAGCGATATCGACCTGCTGGTGGTGACCAGCGATGATTTCCTGCCGGACAACTTCGCCGAGAAAAATGCCATCTACCTGCGGGTGGCGAACGTCATCCTTGATCTTGAAAAGCAATACCCCATCGATTTAATCGTGCACACTAAATCCATGCACGAAAAATTTATCAACTTGGACAGTATGTTCGCCAGAAACATAACCGCGACTGGCGAGGTGTTGTATGAGGCCCCTGACCCCGCCCCCCGCCACCGCGTCCATTGACGAAATAATCGCCTTAACTGGTAAGTATCTACCTGAAAAATCAGGGGAGATGCTGCGCCGGGCCTTTGATCTGGCCTGCCAGGTCTATGCCGCCCATCCCCAGCGCCTGTCAGGCGACCCCTACATCTCCCACCCGCTGGCGGTGGCCAGGATCCTGGCCACCATGCGGCTCGACCTGCCCACGGTGATCTCCGGCTTGCTGCACAAGGCCCTGCGCGGCAAGAATCCGACCAGCGTCGCCGAGCTGACCGAGCTGTTCGGCCCCGAGGTGGCCCGGATCGTCAGCGGCGCCACCAAGATCGGCGACCTCCAGTTTCAGAGCCAGTTGGACTACAAGGCCGAGAACGTCAAGAAGCTGCTGCTCGCCATGTCCGCCGACATCCGGGTGCTCCTGGTCAAGCTGGCCGACCACCTGCACGACATGCAGACCGCCACCTTCGTGGAGCCGGCCCGGCAGCGGGAGCTGGCCCAGGACACCCGCGACCTCTACGCCCCCCTGGCCAGCCGCCTGGGCATCGACTGGATCAAGCGCGAGCTGGAAGACCTGTCGTTTCAGTACCTGAACCCCGAGGAGTACGCCGCCCTCTCCTCCCAGATCGAGATGTCCCTGGCGGAGCGCCAGGCCTTTGTCGATCAGATCAAGCGCACCCTGTCCGAGAAGCTGCACCAAAACGGCATCCACGACTTCGTCCTCCTGGGCCGGCCCAAGCACCTCTACAGCATCTACCGCAAACTGATCGCCCAGAATATCTCCATCGACAAGGTGTACGACAAGGTAGCCTTCCGGGTCATCGTCCAGACGGTGGGCGAATGCTACGAGGTCATGGGCATCGTCCATACCCTGTGGAAGTCGATCCCCAGCCGGTTCAAGGACTTCATCAGCAGCCCCAAGGCCAACCTCTACCAGTCGCTGCACACCTCGGTGATCGGGCCGCACGGCGACTTCATGGAGATCCAGATCCGCACCCGGGAGATGGACGAGCTGGCCAACGACGGCATCGCCGCCCACTGGGCCTACAAGGAGGGCTCCGCCATCTCCCCCAGGGACGCCCGGCTGTTCCACTGGCTCAAGCAACTGGTGCAGAACCTCCAGGAGGTGGACGACTCCCAGGAGTTCCTGGAGGCGGTGAAGGTGGAGCTGGATCACGCCGAGGTTTACGTCCTGACCCCCAACGGCGACGTCAAGGAACTGCCCACCGGCAGCACCCCGCTCGACTTCGCCTACAGCATCCACACCCAGATCGGCCACCACTGCACCGGGGCCAAGATCAACGGCCGCCTGGTGCCCCTGCGGCACGAGCTGCAACACGGCGACGTGGTGGAGGTCATCACCTCCCCCGGCCAGCATCCCAATCAGGGCTGGCTGGCCCTGGTCAAGACCAGCCGGGCGAGAAACCGTATCCGGCACTGGCTGAACCAGGAGGAGCAGGAGCGGTTTCTGGAGTCGGGCCGGGAGATCTGGGAGCGAGAGCTGAGACGGCGCAACCTGAGCCTGAAGCGGCTAATCAAGACCGACGCCGTCAGGGAGTTGATCAGGAAGCTGGGCGGCAACGCCCTGGAAGACCTGCTGCGCAAGACCGGCAGCGGTAAGATCACCCCTCAGGCGATTGACGAGGCGTTGAAGCCCTTGGCGCTGGTGGAGGAAAAGGCCCGGGAACCGGAAGGGGGGGGAGAGGCCGTACCGACGGGTCTGCCGATCAAGCTCAAACCGGGCCGGCCACGCAAGACGGGCCAGAGCCCGGTGGTGATCGACGGGGTGGACAACGTGCTGGTCAAGATCAGCAACTGCTGCCTGCCCATGCCCGGCGACGCCATCGGCGGCTTCATCACCGCCGGCCGGGGGGTGTCGGTGCACAAGGCAGATTGCCGCAACCTGGTTAATGCCGACCCCAACCGGCGGGTGCCGGTGCGCTGGAACAGCGCCGAGGGCGGCGGCCACAAGGCCAAGGTCAGGGTGCTGGCCCGCGACGGCAAGGGGCTCCTAGCCGCAATCTGCAACCAGATCGTGGCCGAGGACGCCTATATCCTGGACGCGCAAGCGCACTCGTCCCCGGCGGTCGTTGGGGCGACAATCAATCTGGTGCTGGAGGTGACCGACCGGGAACATCTGGCGGTCATCATCCAGCGGCTGATGGGCGTGCGGGGGGTGCTGGAGGCGAGACGGGTATGACGGTTAGGAGCCGTGCATAAACAACTTGGACAATTTCCCCCCTACTCTTACGGCTCCTTATGCCGTCGCCGTGAGGTTGATAGCCCAGGTTGTTTCCACTCGACGGCTTAGCGCTTGACCAGGGGCTTGACCACCGCCCCGGAACGGAGGCAGCGGGTGCAGACCCGGACGTGCCGGGCATTGCCGCCCTCGGTGGCCACCCGCACGGTTTGCAGGTTGGGCAGCCAGCGGCGGCGGGTCTTGTTGTTGGCGTGGCTGACGTTGTTGCCGGTGGACGGCTTCTTGCCGCACAGTTCACACATCCTGGACATGACTAGCTCCTTACGGTTTTGATTCCATGAAAAAATCAAACTATATACCTACTCTGGGAGGGATTGGCAAGGATTTTCTGGCCTGAGTCCTGCCCGTAGCCCGTAGGATGGGTGCAACCCATCGCCAGCCCGTAGCCATGGCTGCCCATAGCAAACCATCGCCAGGCATTGATGGGTTGCACCCATCCTACGGGCGCCGGCATTTTGCAGGTTGACATCCCCTGGCACTTTAGCCCATGATAGATTGATACGCGGGTGAAATGGCCTGTCTTTCCATCCTGGGCCGGGCGACGGACGCCTATCATCCGCCCCGTCATGGAGGATACGGCCAGATGTCCCCTTCCCGAATCAGCGCCAAGATCGCCTGCGTCTTCGTCCCCCTGCTGGTTTTTTGTTTTTCCCTGGTGCTGGTGCGTTATCACCAGAACACCACTGACTTCATCTACGAACGAAACATCGACACCCTCCGGCTGGCGTTGAGTTTCGATCTCGCCATCCGTGACTACATCGGCACCCGGGTCAGGCCGGAGATCGAGGAACGGGTGGGGCCGAACCGTTTTCTGCCGGAGACCATGTCGAGCTCGTTCGCGGCCCGGGCCATCTTCGACGAGGTGGCGAGCAGCTTTCCCAAGATGATGCTCAAATTCTCCTCCCGGCGGCCCCGCAATCCCAAAAATCTCGCCACCCCCGCCGAGGATAAGGCCCTGGCCTTTTTCGAGACCCACCCCCAGGCCTCCTCATGGCAGGGAGAGATCCAGGTGCAGGGCAAGCCCTACTTCGCCCTGTTCTCCCCCCGCCGGATGAGCGAGGCCTGCATGCAGTGCCACAGCGATCCCTCCCTGGCCCCGGCCGAGCTCCTGGCCCGTTACGGCCGGGAGGCGGGCTTCTTCTATCACCAGGGCCAGCTCATGGCCACCGACACGGTGGCCATCTCCCAGGAGGAGATCGACCGGCAGCTTCACCACCAGGCGGTGGAGGGCGTGGTCATGATGGCCATCGCCACCCTGGGCATCCTGGTCGGGATCTTCTGGGGGCTCGACTGGCTGGTGTTGAGCCGGATCGCCCGGATAAGCAAACACTTCAGCGCCATCTCCGAGCAAGGCGACGGGGCGGAGATCAAGCCCCTGGAGGTAGCCGGACATGACGAGATCGACGTCATGGCCCGCAGCTTCAACCGCCTGGCCGAACGTCTGGCCGCCGCCTCCCAGGCCAAGGAGGAAGAGGCCCAGTCGCGGCTCAAGGCCAACGAGCTGCTGCGGGCCGAGGTAGAGGAACGCCGCCGGGCCGAGGACAACCTGCACGAGCTGTCCGTCCGCCAGGAGGAGATCATCCACCAGCGGACCCAGGAGCTGGAGGCCCAGCACGCCAGTCTGCAAGCGGCCCACGACAACTTAAAAAGCGCCCAGTCCCAGTTGCTCCAGCGCGAGAAGATGGCCTCGATCGGCCAGTTGGCGGCGGGCGTGGCCCACGAGATCAACAACCCGGTGGGCTTCATCCACAGCAACCTCTCCACCTTGAGCAAATACGTGGCCCGCTTCGAGGAGTACATCGCCGCCCAGGAGGCGGTGAGCCTCAAACTGCCCGAGTCCGACCGGCGGGAGCTGGCCGCTCTGGCCAAACGGCTCAAGCTCGACTACGTCACCGAGGATGCCCGGCAACTGGTGCGCGAGTGCCTGGAGGGCACGGAGCGGGTCAAGGAGATCGTCACCAACCTCAAGAACTTCTCCCGGGTGGATCACAAGGAGTTGCAGGCCGCCAACTTAAACAACTGCCTGGAGGAGACCCTGCGCATCGTCTGGAACGAGCTGAAGTACAAGGCCACGGTGGTCAAGGACTACGGCGAGCTGCCGGATACCTTCTGTTACCCCCAGCAGTTGAACCAGGTCTTTGT
>JAJYJA010000138.1 GCA_021789795.1 Deltaproteobacteria bacterium
ACCCTGATCATCGACAATGGCCAGGTAATCGATCGCCACCAGGGGCTCGGCGGCGATCTCGGCCTGCAGCCGGGCCAAGATCGCCGGGCAGTCGTGAAGCCCCTCCGCCACCAGCTGCCGGGCCTGCTGCAAGGCCCGGGGCAGGCAGAGGGCCGAGCGCCGCTCCGGGGGGGAGAGATAACGGTTGCGGGAGCTCATGGCCAGGCCGTCCGTCTCCCGGACGATGGGGTGGCCAACGATCTCGACCCCCCAGTTCAAGTCCTTAGTCAGTGCCCGGATCACCGCCAGCTGCTGGAAATCCTTCTCCCCGAAGACCGCGAGCGCTGGCCGCACCAGGTTGAAGAGCTTGGCGACCACCGTGGCCACCCCCTCGAAGTGTCCAGGCCGGGAGGCCCCGCACAGGCCCTCGCTCACCCCTCCCACCACCACCTTGGTCTTAAAGCCTGGGGGATAGAGCTCCCCCGCCTCGGGGGCGAAGAGCGCCGCCGCCCCGCTGGCCGCGGCCAGGGCGCAGTCCTGCTCCAGGCTGCGGGGATAGCGGTCGAAATCCTCCTGGGGGCCGAACTGCATGGGGTTGACGAACACCGACACCACCACCAGCTCCGCCAAGCGGGCGGCCCTGGCCATCAGGGCCGCGTGGCCGGGATGCAGGCAACCCATGGTGGGCACCAGGGCCAGGCGTCGGCCCTCCTTGAGCCGCTCGCCCGACCAAGCGGACATCGCCGCCGCCTGGCGGATGATCTCCATCGGTCGCTTAGACCGGCTACTTGCCCTGACCGTCGGGGGCCGGGGCCTTGGTGGCGGCCTGCTTGCCGGCCCCGCCCAGGTTGGCGATCTTGTCCTTGACCCAGTCCTTGGTCGGCCCGTCCTTGGTCTCCGGCAGATCGACGTAGGCCTGATACTTGGCCAGGGCCTCGGCGTTCTTGCCCTCCTGCTCGGCGATCCGGGCCAGACCGAGATCGGCCTCGCCCGCGAAACCCGGGGCCGTGGCCAACTGGGCAAACTGCTCCTTGGCCTTAGCCGCATCGCTGGCGTTCTCGTAGGCCCGGGCCAGGTCGTAGCGCAGCAGCGGCGCCAGCGGACTGGAGGAGGAGATGCCCTGCAAGGCCGTCTGGTAAAGGGCGGCGGCCTCCTGGTACTTGCCGTCCTTAAAGGCCAGGTGCCCCTGTTCTACCACCCCCCAAGGCCCGCTGCCGCGGTCGCCGTACTTGGCGCTCAAGGTCTTCAGATCCGCCAGCCGTTGCTCCGGGACCTTGGCCTGCATCGCCTGATAGAGCAGATCCGCCGAGCGGGCCTGACGGTTGGCCGTGTATTTGCCGTAGCCCTCCCAGCCCAGGATGGCCACCACCGCCACCACCAGAGCCACCAGCAACGCCCGGGAGTTGGCGCGGACAAATTCGATCGCCGTCGGCGGCAGGTTAAGCTCCTCCAGAATCGCCCGTTTGTCCTGGGCCATCGCCTCGGCATGTTTCCTTGAAAACACGTTTTGCCTGTCCGCCATCGTCGTCACCCTCTTCGCTTAGCGCCCCGCCTCTGGATCGCTGAGGCCACCGACCCCGCCCATAGCCAAGGCGAAAAAGGTCAAGATACCCTTTACCGGCCATTCCTCACAACAAAAAAATGGCGACCAGCCCAGAGCTGCCCAGGCCCGGCCACCTTTTGGGCTTGCAATGTCGGCCCCGATGGGCCACTATTGATGGCGTCGCCAACCGGCCGATCTCCTGCTTTGCCGGGCGCGCCTGGCATGCCGGCCCTTTTGCTTAGCCATCGGCGGCTTTGGGCGGGCCGGTCACTGGCTGCCCGTCTCGGGCCTGAACGCCATTTTAAGGTGCCCGCCATGAACCTCCCCCCCGCCTCTCGAGTCCAGACCGTCACCGAGCTGACCCGTTCCCTCAAGGGGCTCTTGGAGAGCAGCCTGGCCTTCGTGGCGGTGCGCGGCGAGGTCTCTAACCTCAAGGCCCCCTACTCGGGGCATCTCTACTTCACCCTGAAGGATCGGGAGGCCCAGCTCCGGGCGGTGCTGTTCAAGACCCAGCGCCGCTACCTGAGCGTCGAGCCCAGCGAAGGGGCGCAGGTGGTCTGCTGGGGCCGGATCTCGGTGTACGAGCCCAGGGGAGAATACCAGTTGCTGGTGGATTCCCTGGAGCTTACGGGCAGCGGCGAACGGCTGGCGGCCCTGGAGCGGTTAAAGGAACGGCTGCGCCGGGAAGGGCTGTTCGACGAGACCCGCAAGCGGCGGCTACCCCTGCTGCCCGTCGCCATCCATCTCCTCACCTCGCCCCAGGGGGCCGCGGTGCACGACTTCCTGGCCGTGGCCGGGCGGCGCTTTCCGTCGGTGCCCATCCTCATCCATCCCGTGCCGGTGCAGGGCCCAGCCGCCGCCCCCGAGATCGTCCAGGCCATCGCCGCCGCCTGTCAGCGGGGCCGGACGGGGGAGATCATCGTCATCAGCCGGGGCGGCGGCTCGCTCGAAGACCTCTGGCCCTTCAACGACGAATCCCTGATCCGGGCCGCGTATGGCGCCTCCCTGCCGGTGGTGTCGGCGGTGGGTCACGAAATCGACTTCACCCTGCTGGATTTTGTGGCCGACCAGCGGGCCGCCACCCCCACCGCCGCCGCCGAGGCGGTGTTGCCCGACCGGGAGGAGTTGCGGCGCCGGATCGGCCAGCACCGCCTGAGGCAACGGGCAATTCTCGCCCACCGGCTGGCCGGCTGCCGCCAGCGCCTCGAGGCCCAGCGCCGGCTGCTGACCGATCCCCGCCACCGGCTCGAACACCTGCGGCTGCGGCTCGATATCCTGCAAACCGGCCTCCTGCAAGCGATGGAGAGGCGCCTGCACGCCCTCCGCCGTCAGCTGGAGACCTGCCGGCAGGCGCTCGATCATCACGCCCCCCAGCGCCTGACGGCCGGGCATCGTGAGACCCTGGCCAGACTGCGGCGGCGGCTCGCCGATCTCGTCCGGCTCGACCTGGAGCGACGGGCCAACCGGCTCGTCCTGGAGACCACCCGTCTTCGGGCGGCCAGTCCCCAGGCGGTGCTCAAAAAGGGCTATGCCATGGTGATGACGGAACCGGAAGGGCGGGTGCTGCGGTCGCGAGGGGAAACCCGCCCCGGCCAGCGGCTGGGGATCAGGTGGCACGATGGCGTCGCGGTCTGCGTGGTGGCGGACCAGGACGCCCAAACGGGAAGGGAGGGGGGACGGTAAGAAAAATTCCCGGCGCGCGGTTAAGCGACGCCCAAGGTGTGATTCCTGATGAAATACCCGATTTTTTCTTCCTGATCCGGGGTGAGATCGGCAAAGCGCACCCCCATCTTGCGGATGATGATGTTGCTTAGGGCGGAGCTTTGTGGCCGGTCCTGCCAGGCCAGGGCGATCGGCACCTGTTCCATGAAAAAGCTGCCCGAGTGCATCAGAATGTCCATCGTGCCCTCCGCATCGAGAGGGCCGTTGTTTTCGATGTATTTAAGTTCACAGCCGCCGACGCTGATGTCGATTATCTGCCCGATGATGCTTGGTGTTATCGCCAGGGTCCTCTCCGGCACCTTGAACCGCTGATGCCGACGCCGTTCCCCGGCTGGCAATCTCCCCCCCGGACTCTCGGTGGTCATAATAAGCCGCCCTTAACCCAACATGTTAATTGCCCAAGACGATGCTGCTGTCCTCCTCCTTGTCCTCCTTGGGGAAGCTCCTCCCAAAGTTTCTCCCATTTTCCACCTTTATGCAACAATCGGGCTATCAGGATAAAAAATCGTTATTTTAATGTAAAAATAACACATTGTATGCAAAAATGTCACTGAGTCACCACCCCCGCCAAACGACGTTTTTCCGGAAAAACGGTCAGAAAATCCGGAAAACCACAATTGACCCGTCCTCGCCGTCGGCCGGCAGCCGCCCTTTCTGGCCAACGAAAACTTGCCAACCCAAGAAAAGATGGTAACATGCCGGTAGAGGCTAACTTACCAAAACCGTCGGGGGAGGACAAGATGCGCATCGGGATGATCGGTTTGGGACGCATGGGGATGAACATGGCCCGCCGGCTGCTTGAGGCCGGGCATCAGGTGGTGGCCTACAACCGCACCCCGGCCAAGACCGAGGAGCTGGCCCAGACGGGCGGTGAGGCCAGCTACTCCCTGGCCGAGCTGGTGGCCAAGCTCGCCCCCCCCCGGCTGGTATGGCTGATGCTGCCCGCCGGGGAGGCCACGGAAGGACACCTCCAGGAACTGCTCACACTGCTGCAACCGGGCGACACGGTGGTCGAGGGCGGCAACTCCTTCTACCGAGACGATATCCGCCGGGCGGAGGTCTTCGCCCAGCGCGGCCTGCGGTACCTGGACGCCGGGGTCAGCGGCGGCATCTGGGGCCTGAGCGTCGGCTACTGCACCATGGTGGGCGGCGACCGGGCCGGTTTCGAGCTGCTGGAGCCGATCTTAAAAGACCTGGCCCCGGCGGAGGGCTACATGCACTGCGGGCCCACCGGGGCCGGACACTTTGTCAAGATGGTGCACAACGGCATCGAGTACGGCCTGATGCAGGCCTACGCCGAGGGCTTCGCCATCCTGAAGCGCTCTCCCTACGGCCAGGGGCTGGACCTCGGGGCGCTCTCCCATCTGTGGAACCAGGGTAGCGTCATCCGTTCCTGGCTGCTAGAGCTTCTGGAACCGGCCTTTGCCAAGGACCCGGAGCTCTCAGCCATCACCGGCTACGTCGATGACTCGGGCGAGGGCCGCTGGACGGTGCAGCAGGCGGTGGACAGTGGGGTGTCGGCCCCGGTGATCGCCCTGTCGCTCTTCCGGCGCTTCGAGTCCCGGGAGCCCAACGCCTTCGAGGCCAGGGTGCTGGCGGCCCTGCGCCGCGAGTTCGGCGGCCATCCGGTGCGCTCCGCCGTTCCCTCGCCAGGAGGCGGCTGATGCCCGGACTAAGCCTCGCCCCGGACTGCGCCTGCACCCTGGCCCCCGGACGGCTCGAGCCCTGCGTCTTGGTGATCTTCGGGGCCTCGGGCGACCTGACCGCCCGCAAGCTGACGCCCGCCCTGTTCTCCCTGGCCCAGCAGCGGGCCTTGCCCCGGCAACTGGCCATCCTGGGCGCCGCCCGCACCCCGATGGACGACCAGGCCTTCCGGGAGCTGATCCTCTCCGCCCTGCCCAAGGGAGATGACCAAGAACGGCGGGCCTTCGGTGAACGGCTGTTCTACCTCCAGGTGGATTACCAGGATCGGGCCTCCTTTACTCGGCTGGCGGCGCGGCTGGCCGAACTCGACGCCCGTCTGGACACCGCCGGCAACCGGATCTTCTACCTGGCCACCCCGCCCGGACTCTACGAACCGATCGGACGAAATCTAGGCCGGGGCGGCCTCTCGGTCCCGCCGCCCGGCGGCTTCGCCCGGCTGGTGGTGGAGAAACCCTTTGGCCGGGATCTGAAGAGCGCCCGGCGGCTGGACGCGGCCCTGCACCAGAGCTTCGAGGAACGGCAGATCTTCCGCATCGACCACTACCTGGCCAAGGAGACGGTGCAGAACATCCTGATGCTGCGCTTCGCCAACTCCATCTTCGAGCCGCTCTGGAACCGCAGCCACATCGAGTACGTGGGGATCATGGCGGCGGAGGAGCTGGGGGTCGAGCACCGGGCCGGCTACTACGAGGGGGCGGGGGTGGTGCGCGACATGTTCCAGAACCACCTGATGCAGCTTTTGGCCTTAACCAGCATGGAACCGCCCTCGCGGCTCGCCGCCGACCGGGTGCGGGAGGAAAAGAACAAGGTCTTCCGTTCCCTGAAGCCTTACGGGAATCGCGCCCTGGGGCGGGAGATGCTGCTCGGCCAATACGGGCCAGGGGCGCTCCGGGGCCAGGCGGCGCCCGGATACCGGGAGGAGCCGGGGGTGGCTCCGGACTCCCGCACCCCCACCTTCGCCATCACCAGGATCTTCATCGACAACTGGCGTTGGGGCGGGGTGCCGTTCTATCTGGCGTCCGGCAAACGGCTTGCGGCCAAGCAGACCCAGATCGTCATCCAGTTCCGGGAGGCGCCCCAGTCCCTGTTCTCCGGCGTTCTGCCCGCTAATTTCCAGGCCAACCGCCTGGTGATCGGCATCTACCCCGAGGAAAGAATCGCCCTCAGTTTTCAGGCCAAGGGCCAGGGCCCCAAGCTGTGCCTGACCCCGGTGGACATGGAGTTCACCTACCCCCAAAACGGCGCCGGGGCGGCGGACTCCTACGAGAAGGTGCTGCTCGACTGCCTGCTCGGGGACCAGCTCCTGTTCTGGGACCAGACCGGGATCGAGCTGTCCTGGGCCTTCCTCGATCCGGTGCTCAAGGCCCAAGACCGTAGGCCAGCGTCCAGCCTCCCGAACCCCTATCCGGCGGGGAGTTGGGGCCCCCCGGCCGCCGGGGAGTGGATGCGGCTCATGCTGGATGGCGCCAAAGGATGATGATCTCGCAAAAAGGTAGCCGATGGCTAAGCAAAAGGGCCGATATACAAGGCGCGGGGTGTGTTTGGCGAGTGAGGCCATACAGATGGTATGCCGAACGAGCCAA
>JAJYJA010000004.1 GCA_021789795.1 Deltaproteobacteria bacterium
CAACTGCATACCAATCTCCTTATCTATGCTGAAATTTCATCTGCTTAAGTCGCCCCGCCCCCATGACGGGAAAACCGGCAGTTGGTAGTACCCTTTGGCATTATTTCAACCTCACGGGTTACGTTTTCAGAAAAGGTAACACCGGGCCACAAACACTGTCAACATTTTTTTCAATAGCGTCACAAATCACGGGAGGCAATTTCTTAACCGGCAACACCGTTGCGACGTCATCAACAATGTCCGGAAAAAATTCCTGCCAGCTCCGGGCTGTATTCCCCGCCGGGCGCCAGGCGGAGGTATAGGGGCGGCGCCACCGACAACCCCTCGCCGCCGCCCTTGACCGCCTCCAGGAGTATATGGGTGGCCCCGGCGTCGGGATAGGGGTGCACCAGCCGCAGGCGCTTGGGCGCCAGCCGGTGCTGACGCAAGGCGGCAAACATCGCCTCGGCCCGGCGGGCTGGGTAGATCAGCGCCAGCCGCCCCTTGACCGGCAGGGCGAAGTCGGCGGCGCCGACGACATCCGGCAGGGCGGCGCCCAGCTCGTGGCGGGCCATTGCCTGCTCTTCGTCTGGGTTTAGCCGGCCGCTGGCCACCGGGAAATAGGGGGGATTGGTCACCACCAGGTCAAAGCCGGCGACGGGCAGAAGCTCGCGGATAAGGCGCAGGTCGCCCCTAACCAGGCGCATCCGCCCGCCAAACTGATTCTGCTCGATATTGCGGCGGGCCAAGGCGGCAAGCCTCGCCTGCATCTCCAGGCAGGTGAGGTCGAGCTGGGGGTGGCGGTAGGCGAGGATGAGCGACACCACCCCGCAACCGGCCCCGAGATCGAGTACCCGATCGCCGGGGCGCGGCTTACAGAAGTGGGCGAGCAGGAGGGCGTCAAGCGAGAAGCGGTAGCCGTGCCGGGGTTGCGAGCAGAACAGGGCGCCGGCGAACAGGGTGTCGCAGGTGATCTCCCCCGCAGTCATGCCGGCCGGCGCAACTAAAGCTGCTGCTCCGGTAAGAGCGGATTTATCACCAGGCCGGTGAGCGCCTTGGGGTAGAAGTAGGTGGATTTGTGCGGCATGACCAGGCCCTCGTCCGCCACCTGCCGCACCTGGCTGACCCGGGTGGGATTCATCAAAAACAGCACCGGGGTGCGATCCCCGCCCGCGAGGGTCTCCTTGACCGCCTGGTCCAGGGCCTCGTCCGGGTCGGGGAAGTAGTGGATCAGGCTCTCCTCCTCGCACCGCTGGTGGCTCAAGCCCAAGAGCCGCTCCAGCACCAGGTCGGAGAGCACCACCACGTCAAGGGTGCGCAGGGCCTCGGAGGGCCGGCTGGCGGTGGCCAGGCTCATCGCCCCCGGCCGCATGGTCAGGAGAAAACAGCGATCCTCGCCCGGGTGGTAGAGGCCGAACATGGTCTCGCCGCCGCCCTCGTCCATGCGACCCAAGACCTCGCTCACCAAAAGCTCCCGCGAGCCGCCACTGATCTCCTCGACCACGAAACCCTCCGCCAGCCGCCCGGCCAGCTCCTGAACCGGGCAGCGGTCCGGCAGCCGCACCAGGCGATGGGTGGGCAGCACGGTCAGGCCCTCGTCCTCCATGCCGCAGAGGTACATCATGGTGAAGTCGTAGGGGCTGTCCGGGGCCACGGCGCCCAGGCGCCCGCGCATCAACTCGCGCAGTTGCAGGGCGGTGGTGTAGCGGTGGTGGCCATCGGCGATGTAGAGCGCCTTGGCGGCGAACAGCCGGCGAACCTCGGCTACGGCCCTGGCCTCGGTCACCGCCCACAGGGTGTGGCGGCAGCCGTCCTGGTCGCAGACCGAGCCCAGGGGGGCCGCCGGACGCGCCGCCTCAAGCAACGCGAGCACCTGGCCCGCCGGATCGGAGTAGAGGGAAAAGATGGGCGAGAACTGGGCCTGGCAGGCATCGATCAGACGCAGCCGGTCGCTGGTCACCCCCCGGAAGGTCTTCTCGTGCGGCTTGACCACCCCCTCGGAGAACTCGGCCAACCCCACCAGGGCCACCAGCCCCCGGCGGACGAAACGTTTGCCGGACGGGACGCGGTACTCGGTGTGATAGAGGTAGATGGCGGGCTCGGAGTCCTGAAGCAAGACGCCCTGCCGGCGCCAGAGGTCGAAGGTCTGGCGGGCCGTCTGGTAGCGCTCGTCGGACAGATTCCCGGCGTCCACGCTCTTGGCCAGGTCGAGGTTGACCATGTTGTAAGGGTTTTTCCCCAGCAGGGCCTGGCGGGAGGGCTCGTCGATCACGTCGTAGGGCGGGGAGACCACCTCCTCCAGGTTGGCGATCCTCTCCGGGTTGTATCTAAGTCCACGAAACGGCGCGATGCGGGCCATATCCTCTCCTTGCCGGCGGTAACGGAAAAACTTCCGTGCCAAACCGCTAAATGTTCATTACAATGCGGGCCTGACCTTTCTGACAAGCCCGCCATAGTAAATTAACGAGCAAATAATGCAACCATAAATCAACTCGGAGCGCGCCATGTTCGACGTCTTCATCAAGACCCACTTCTCCGCCGGCCATCACCTCCGCAATTACCCCGGCAACTGCGAGCGGCCTCACGGCCACAACTGGAACGTCACGGTCACGGTGCGGGCCAGCGAGCTGGACCACCTGGGCATGGGGATCGACTTCCGGGCCGTCAAGGAGGCGGTGAAAAAGGCCACCGACGACCTGGACCACTGCGACTTGAACCAGCACCCCGCCTTCCGCGACCGCAACCCCTCCTCGGAGAATATCGCCCACCACCTGTTCGAGACCCTGGCCCCGGAACTCGGCTCGGAGCGCTACCGGCTCCACAGCGTCACGGTGGGCGAGACCGAGAACACCGGGGTCACCTACCGCCGTGGGGAGTGAGCCCGAGCTTTCGGTCTCGGAGCTGTTCTTAAGCCTCCAGGGGGAATCCACCTACGCCGGGCTGCCCTGCGTCTTCATCCGCCTGGGCGGCTGCAACCTGCGCTGCCGCTACTGCGACGCCCGCTACACCTACGAGGAGGCCGCAACGGCCCGTAGCCTTGCCTATCTGCTCGATTTTGCGGGGCGCTACCCGGAGGCCATCGTCGAGATCACCGGCGGCGAGCCCCTGCTGCAACCAGGGGTCATCCCCCTGATGGCCGAGCTGATCCGGGGTGGCCGGACGGTGCTCTTGGAGACCAACGGCAGCTTGGACATCGCCCCGGTACCGGCAGGGGTGGTGACGATCATGGATGTCAAGTGCCCGCAGGGCGCGGGCGCCGATTCCACCCGCCGGGAGAACCTGACCCGGCTCCGGCCTCAGGACGAGCTGAAGTTTGTCCTCGCCTCCCGCGCCGATTACGAGTGGTCATGCCGTTTCCTCGCCGAGCACCGGCTGCTGGCCCCCCTCGCCGACCGCCGACCGCGAACCATCCTCTTCTCGCCAGTGACTAGCCATCTGCCCGCCGCCCGCCTAGCTGCCTGGCTGATCGCCGACCGCCTGCCGGTGCGGCTTCAGCTCCAGCTCCACAAGGTCATCTGGCCGGAGAGCGAACGTGGGGTGTGAGGCCCTCACCCCTGGCGGAAGACCACGGAGCGCAGAAAATCGATCATCTCCCGTCGGCGCCGCTGGTTCTTGATCTGCTCGGGGATCAGGTCGCAGGCGGTGGCGTGGGCGATGGCCATCTTGTATTCGATGTGGCTCGCCAGCCGGTTGTCGAGATACCAGGCGTAGCTCAAGCCCAGCAGCAGGCCGGGGGGGGTGAAGCCTTCCCCGGCGTTCAACACCCTGGTGAAGCGTTGCCCGGCCCCGGAGGCCCGCCGCATCCGGGCCAGGAGCAGGTATCGCTCCAGCTCCTGGTCGCTGAAGTAGCAACGCCTGGCCGCGGGCGGGCGCAGGGTCAGCCGGTAGACCTTGCCCACCGGGTCGTCCTCCAGCTCCAGGGGCCGCAGCTCCTTGCTCCAGGCGTAATCACCCAAGAGCGACTGGCCCAGACCCACCAGAAAGGCCAGTTCGAAACGCCCGTCTTCCGCCACGTCCTCGCGCATGTAGATCAGCCCGTCCTCCGGGTTGTAGAAGGAGTACAGGTTGTCCCACTCCTGCCCCCGCCGCCAGTCTTGGCGGGCCACGGTGACCATGCCGCGCCATAACTCAAGGTGCGCCGCCGGGATCTCCCCGTGCCGCCAGAAGACCTCAAGCAGCCTAGGATCATCACCCAGCCCGCGTTCCTCAAGCAACGCCGCGATCCGCTGGTAACGCCGGCAGGGCACCTCGACCAGCCGCCCGCCCGAGGGCGAAAAGGTTGCCGGGGGCAGGATCAGCTCCCGGCCGTCCTCCTGACCGCCCAGGTGCTCCCTGGCCACCCACAGCACCTTGACGGCGGTGGCGAAGGCGGCCGGGTCGTGGCGCACCTTGCGGTCGTGCAGGCCCTCCTTGGAAAAGATGCTGGCCTCGATGGGGGAAAAACCCAGGTTCCAGACCGTCACCCGGTCCAGGTAGATGGGGCTCTTGCCCTCGATGGCGTAGCTCTGGATGATGTTGCCGGGGATCTCCTGCATGGCGAGCAAGAGCACCTGGCGGAAGAGCCCGGACACCCCGCCGGGGATATTGCGGTGGTAGGCCTTGATCAGGTCGGAGACATAAAACCGCCGGCCCGGGTCGTCGATGGCCAGGTCCGTTTCGCCGGCCTGCACCCAGAGGTTGGCCACCAGGAGCTTCATGGCGTGGAGGTTGTCCCGCACCGCCTGGGACAGGCCCGGCACCTGCATGATGGGGGCGATGCTGGTGTAGAGACTGCCGGGGGCAAAGAGGATGATGTCCGCCTCCCGGATGGCGGCCATGACCTCGGGCGGCGCCTGGGGCGGCGCGGCGGCGAAATCGACCAGCACCTGCTCGATGGGCACCCCGCGTCTGGCGGCGGCGGACTTGCTCTCTCCGGCGGCCACCACCCCGTTGCTGTAGCGCACCTTCAACACCGAGGGGGTGCAGGTGCAGGGCAGCACCGCGTCCGGGGCCACCCCGATTAAGGCCGCCACCTCCCGCAGTCCGTCGCGGATGGCCTCGGGGCCAGGGGCGGATTCGCCGGGCGGGGTGTGGCCGTAGATGGCCGCGGCCAGCAGCAGGTTGCCCAGGCAATGGGGCCGTTTAAGGGCCACGGCCAGCCGCTGATCGGAGAAGAGCCGCTGGGTCAGGGTGGTGATCCCCGCCGCCATCGCCCTTGGCAACCCCCGCAGGTTGAGGCCGCCCCTGGTTAGCAGGTCGTCCGGGGAGGCGGGGGGGCGGGCGAAACGGTGGTTGAAGATGGCGAAGAGGGCGGCCACCACCTGGCTCGCCGCTGTCGCCGGCAGCCCGTAGTCGGCCAGCAGCCGCGACTGTTGGATGGAGGAGAGCAGCACGTGACGGAGGTCGCCCAGGCCGATGAGCGGCAGGTCTTTCAGTAACTCCCCGGTCGAGCCGCCGTCGTCGGTGGTGCAGACGATGGCGGTAGTCTTGGGGAAGATGGCCTTCAGGCCCTGGAAGGGGTGCTCCACCCAACTCAGGCTCCGGCTGTCGCCGCCGATGATGGTGGATAATCCGGTGCCGCCGCCGAAGACCACCACCTTGGCCTGGGCGGTGTCCTTGGCCGCCAGGGCGGCGGTTAGGGCCTTGAATCCGCCCCGCAGCCAGGCCGGCCCGAGGGGGGCACCCTGCAAGACCAGTTCGATCAGCTTCTCCGCCAGGTTGCGGGAGGTCAAAAGCTCGAAGGGCGAAAACTGGGCCGCCTTGAGCCGCTCCAGGCAGTCCGCCAGGGGGTCTTTTAAGTTATCGGGCATCGGCGCGGATGCGGGTCGGGCTTACAGACCGGTGGCGGCCATCTGCTTGCGCACCACTGCCTCGGACTGGGCGAGCGCGGCCCGCTCCTCGGCGGTGAGGGCAAACTCGACGATCCGCTCCACCCCGCCCGCCCCCAGCACCACCGGCACCCCCAGGAAACAGCCGCTGATCCCGAACTCGCCCTCCACAAAGGCGGCGCAGGGCAGAACCCGCCGGCTGTCCTTGAGCACCGCCTCCGCCATCTCCACCGCCGCCAATCCGGGGGTGTAGAAGGCGGAGCCGGTCTTTAAGTGGTTGACGATCTCGATGCCGCCGTGCTGGGTGCGCTTGACGATCTCCGCCAATTTTTCCTGGGACAGGAGGTCGGTAACCGGCACCCCGGCGACGTTGGCCAGCCGCACCAGGGGCAGCATGTTGTCCCCGTGCACCCCCATGACCATGGCGTTGACATCCCTGGCCGACACGTTCAACGCCTCGGCCAGGAAGGTGCGGTAGCGGGCCGAATCCAGCACCCCGGCCATGCCGATCACCCGCCGCTTGGGTAGGCCGGAGGCCTTGAAGGCGGTGTAGACCATGGCGTCGATGGGGTTGGTGACCACGATCAGCACGCAGTCCGGGGAGTGCCGCACCGCCTCGGCGGCGCAGGACTTGACGATGGCCACGTTCTTGGCCAGCAGGTCGTCGCGGCTCATGCCCGGCTTGCGGGCCAGGCCGGCGGTGATGATGACCACGTCCGAGCCGGCGGTGTCGCGGTAGTCGTTGGTGCCCTCGATCCGGTACGAGAAGCCGTCCACCGGCCCGCCTTGCAGCAGATCCAGCCCCTTGCCCTGGGGAATCCCCTCCACCACGTCCATCAATACCACGTCGCCCAGTTCCCTGGTCATGGCCCAGTGGGCAGCGGTCGCCCCCACGTTGCCGGCCCCGATTATGGTGATTTTTTTGCGCATTGTTTCCTCTTGTTTTAGGTTTGAAAATGAGTTGTTACGCCCTGTTGGCGCGAAAATAACCCCCACCAAGGTCTCCCGGCCCCGAGGCCAGACGGACGCGGCTTTGTAACTATCCAGCTTAGCGCCGCAGAATTGGCATCGGCTGGGGACCGTAACTATATCAGCCGCGCCCCAGATGCGCGAAACCAGCCGGCGAGCTATACTTTTTGGTATGTGAACCGGCTGGTGACAAAGCAGATGGGGTGAGGCTGGATAGTTGCGCGGCTTTTAGCCTCCCGAGGCCCGGAGCATGGCCTCCACCCGCCGCACGTCCTCCGGGGTGTCCACCTCGATGGAGTCGTGTTCGGTGAGCACCACCTTGATCCGGTAGCCGAACTCCAGGGCCCGCAGTTGTTCAAGCTTCTCGAAGCGCTCCCACTCCCCCTCCGGCAGGGCGACGAAGCTGAGCAGAAAGCCCTTGCGGTAGGCGTAGAAACCCAGGTGCTTGTAGTAAGTGGGCGGCACCGGCTCGTCCGGGTTGCGCTGGAAGGGGATGGGCGAGCGGGAGAAGTACAGGGCCAGGCCCTGGCGGTCGAAGACCGTCTTGACGTGGTTGGGGTCGTTGATCTCCTCGGGCCGGACGATCTTGTAGATCAGGGTGGACATGGGCAGGGCCGGGTCGTCGAGCAGCGGCCTGGCCACCTGTTCGACGACCTCGGGATCGAACAGGGGCTGGTCGCCCTGGATGTTGACCACCACGTCCCGCTCGGCGATGCCCATGATCTCCGCCGCCTCGGCCAGCCGGTCGGTGCCGGAGACGTGGTCGCCCCTGGTCATCACCACCTCGCCGCCGAAGCCGCGCACGCAGGCGGCGATCCGCTGGTCGTCGGTGGCCACCGCCACCCGGGACAACAACCCCACCGCCGCCGCCCGTTCCCAGACCAGCTCGATCATCGGCCGGCCCATGATCTTGGCCAGCGGCTTGCCTTGGAAACGGTTCGACCCATAGCGGGCCGGGATGATGGCCACCACCCGCGCTCGTTCTTCTTTTGCTTGCATCTCTTTGCCGTTGTTCTCGCTTGTCTGGGCGCGGCGGGATGGCAATTTGGCCGTCCGGAACCCACCTGGTTGACCCTAGTCTTTTGCCTGTCGCATCAGTCGCATCATAGGTAACGCTCTTGACAAATAGAGTCAAGAGTTGCATTATACCCTTTTCCGTTAGCCAGCTTCCCCGCGATTGGCCGGCCACGGGAGTTTCGTGCGGTCTGGCCGTCCCCGCCGTTCCTGGCCCACCCGACGTTCGCCCCTGGTGGTTGTCGCCCTTGCGGTCTGGTCTCGACTCTCGAATGGTTGGGCTTAAGGTGGCGTTTTCGCGTGCCGCCTGGCTTCAGGATGAGGTCATCTTACTCGTGTGGAGTGGTTTTAAATGAAATTACCCTCGTTGACCATCGGGCCGTACACCGCGCCCATCCCCTTGATCCAGGGAGGGATGTCCATTCGGGTCTCCACCGCCGCCCTGGCCGTGCCGGTGGCGGAATGCGGCGGCATCGGGGTGATCGGCGGCTCCGGCATCCCGGTGGACGAGCTTAAGGCGGATATCTTAAAGGCCAAGCAGGGCACCAAGGGGATCATCGCCGTCAACATCATGTTCGCCATGCGCGACTTCCACGCCCTGGTCATGGGTTCGATCGAGGCCGGGGTGGACATGATCATCACCGGGGCCGGTTTTTCGCGCGACATCTTCAAGATCGGCCGGGAACACAACGTCCCCATCGTCTCCATCGTCTCCTCGGCCCCCTTTGCGGTGCTGGCCGAGAAGTTCGGCGCGGCGGCCATCATCGTCGAGGCCAAGGAGGCGGGTGGGCACCTGGGCACCGACCGGCCCCTGCGCGAGATCTTCCCCGAGATCCGCAGGGTGGTGACCAAGGTGCCCCTGATAGCCGCCGGCGGCATCTCCGACGGCTACGAGATGGCGGAGATCATGGATCAGTACGGCGCCGACGGGGTGCAGATCGCCACCCGCTTCGTGATGACCAAGGAGTGCGAGGTCTCCGAGTCCTTCAAACAGGCCTTTGTCCGGGCCAAGGCCGAGGATGTGACCGTGATGCGTTCGCCGGTGGGGATGCCGGGTCGGGCGATCCGCAACGCCTTTATCGAGGAGTTGCAGGCCGGCGCCCCAGGCTTGCGGCCGGAGAAATGCGAGTTCAAATGCCTGCGCAAGTGCGACTACGTTTACTGCATCAACGACCGGCTGACCAGGGCCGCCGGCCAGGGCGACGTGGAGCACGGGCTGATTTTCTCCGGGGAAAAGGTTTACAAGTTCAACGACATAATCACCGTCAAGCAGGTGTTTGACCAGTTCGTCTCTCAGGCCGAATCGGTGTACAAGGAGCCGTCCGCCACCTGAGCCGGGCCGCCAAACCCTATCTTCCTATCCTATGCCCATACCCCCCTGGCCGATACCAGCCCCTGGCCGCCGGCCCGCATCGCATCGAGGCGGTTCATGAGCGGCAAATCCGTCCCCCCCGCCGCCGAGGCCGTTGCCTTGCCCGAGCCGCTGATCATTCCCCGTAGCGAGCATCCGATCTCCCGGCAACATATCGACCGCGAGGCCCTGAAGGTGATGTACCGGCTGCGGGATGCCGGCCATCTGGCCTACCTGGTCGGGGGCGGGGTGCGCGACCTCTACCTGGGCAAGACGCCCAAGGACTTCGACATCAGCACCAGCGCCAGTCCGGCGGAGATCCGCCGCATCTTCCGCAACAGCCGGGTGATCGGCCGCCGGTTTAGGCTGGTGCAGGTCTTCTTCGGGGGCGGCAAGATCGTCGAGGTCTCCACCTTCCGTTGCCGCACCGACAGCGACGACCCGGCGGACGAGGCCACGGTGCTGCCGGCCAACAACGAGTTCGGCGATCCCGCCGAGGACGCCTTCCGCCGTGACCTGACCATCAACGCCCTGTTTTACGAGATCGAGAACTACACGGTCATCGACTACACCGGCGGGGTCAAGGACCTGCATGAGGGAGTGGCGCGGCTGATCGGCGATCCGGGCCGGCGGATCACCCACGACCCGGTGCGGATGATGCGGGCCATTCGGCACGCGGCCCGGGCCGGCTTCCGTATCGCCCCCGAAACCTGGGCCGCCATCCTGGAACACAAGGATAAACTCGCCCTCTGCCCCGACTCCCGGGTGCGGGACGAGTTGTTCAAGGACCTGCGCGGCGGGGCCTGCCGGGCCTGGGCCGAGCTGGCCCTGGACTCCGGGATATTTTTCGTCATCTTCCCCTTTTACCGGCCGGCCCTGGAGGGGCACCTTGAGGCAGGGCGGAATCGGGAATTGTTGCTGAACCTGCTGGCGGTGCAGGATCGCTTGGTCGCCGAGGGTCGGGCGGTGCCGGAGGAGATCATGCTCGCCCTGCTGCTCCTCCCCCTGGTCAAGGCCGAGCACGACCTGCTGGCCGTCAAGTCGCAGCCGCAGGCCGCCGCCTTGTTCGCGGTGCTGCGGCAGAGGCTGGAGGAGAACCTGGCCCGGCTGAACATCAAGCGTTGCACCCAGGACGTTACCGCCCGGGCCTTGGTCACCCTGCCGCTGCTGCTGGCCGCTGACCAGGGGCAAGGCGGTTGGCCCAAGTGGCTGACGCGCAAGAGTTATTTCCAGGTCGGCTTGCAGCTCTTCAAGCTCTACGGCGAGGCCAGTGGCGCCCAGGCGGCGGAGGTTGAATTTCCTGCCGCCGTCCCCGCCGGGGAGGCCCGTTCCCGGTCGGGCAACGGCGGCAGCCGGGGGCCGGCCTTCGCCCCCGGGGTGAAGGGAGGGGTGTTCGGATTCAGAAAACATTGAGGGCGGCATGGGGATAATGGACGATCTGGCCGGGTGGCGGGCGCTGCCCCTGGTGGAGCTGATGGCCCTGGCCCTGCGGGTCAAGCTTGCCCATCGGGGGGGGCAATTTTCCCTGTGCGGCATCGTCAACGCCAAGTCCGGCCAATGCTCCGAGGACTGCCGCTTCTGCGTCCAGTCCGCCCACTTCGTCACCGGGGCGCCGGTCTATCCCCTGTTGAGCCGGGAACAGGCCTTGGCCGCCGCCTGGGACGCCAGGAACAACGGCGCCGGCCACTTCTCCCTGGTCACCAGCGGCCGGGGCCTGGGGGGTCGCGAGCTGTCGCGGGTGGCGGAGTTGGTCACCGCCATCCGCGAGGAGGTGGAAATACCGGTATGCGCCTCGCTCGGCATCCTGCGGCAGCCGGACCTGGAACTGCTCAAGGAGGCGGGCCTGGCCCGTTACCACCATAACCTCGAGACCTCTGAGTCCTTTTTCCCCCGCATCGCCACCACCCACAGCTTCGCCGAACGGGTGGATACCATCCGGGCCGCCAAGGCGGTGGGGCTTGAGGTTTGCGCCGGCGGCATCCTCGGATTGGGCGAGAGCGAGGAAGACCGGGTGTCCCTGGCCCTGACCCTGCGCGGCCTGGAAGTGGACTCCCTGCCGGTCAACATCCTGATCCCCCTGCCCGGCACCCCCCTGGCCGGAACCCCGCCCCTGCCGGTGCGGGACATCCTGCGTTCCCTGGCCCTCTTCAGACTGCTGCTCCCCGCCATTCCCATTCGCCTGGCCGCTGGCCGGGAGACCGCCCTGCAGGACTTCTTAAGCTCCGCCTTCCTGGCCGGGGCCGATGGAATGATGATTGGCGGCTATCTTACCGAAAAGGGCCGCCTTCCCGCGGACGACTTGCGGTTTGCGGCCCGGATCCGGGAGCTGTGGCGGGAGGCCTCTGATTAGCTTGTCCGGCGGGGGGCCGTCCAGGGCCGGTACAAATTTTTGGGCGGCCAAGCGGTTGTTGCGACTCGATAAGCCAAAATTTTATCCCGCCGTCCGCCGCGGGTGGGGTTTTAGGCCGGAGTTTTCGTCCTGGCTGTCGTTGGCTTATGGTTTAATTGGTTGGATTTGCGTGCCTATTTAAGGAGAGATCGGTTTTTTTTGTTTTTGGCATCCAGGTTGCATTTATACCCGGCAAACCAAACCTCCCAATCTCCTTTCCAAAACAAAAAACCCTGCCTTGTTCCCTCAAGGCAGGGTTTTTTGTTTGTCGGGCGGGCTGATTCTTCAGAAGGGCCGCATCTGCCAGATGCCACAGGGGCAGGTATCGGCGCAGAAGCCGCAGGCGATGCACTTGTCGTCGTCCGAGACGTACTCGTAGAAGTCGATCTCCGGCAGTTCCCGGCGGGAGATGGCGTGGGTCGGGCACATGGTCTCGCACAGGTGGCAGTCCCGGCAAGAGCCGCAGGACAGGCATTTTTCCGCCTGGGCCTCGGGGGTGGGCGCCGGCATCGACTCCGGCAGGTAGTGGGCCACGGTCAGCCGGGCGAGCGGGATCACCTGTTTGTCGAACGGCTTCCACTCCCGGCCCTCGATCTCGGCGATGATGGCGTCGGCGGCGTTCTTGCCGGCGCCTAAGGCGTTGGTGGCCAGGCCCGGGCGCTCCACGTCGCCCACCGCAAAGACCTTGGGGTCGCTGGTGCGGCCCGCCTTGTCGGTCTTGACCCAGGAGGCGCCGCCCACCTTCAGGCACTCGACGTTCTCGGGCAGGAAGCCCAGCTTGGGCACGTCGCCGATGGAGATGATCACCGTCTGGGCCGGGATCAGGTTGCCCTGGTTGTCGATCAGGCCCTCATCCGTGACCTCCTTGGTCATCACCGGCCACTTGAAGGTGGCGCCCAGGGCTTCTGCCGCCCGGCGCTCCTTGCCGAAGGCCAGGGGTTTTTGGATGTCCACCAGGGTGACCTGCTTGGCGCCCAGGCGGTAGGCCTCGCAGGCCACGTCGCAGCCGACGTTGCCCGCCCCGATGATCACCACCCGCTCGCCGATGGGCGGCGGGGCGTCGCTCTTGCCGGCCTTTAAGAAATCCAAGGCCGGGATCACCCGCTCGTGGCCAGGGAAGGGGATCTTGCGCGGTTCGTGGGTGCCGACCGCCACCACCAGGTAGTCGAAGTCACGTCTTAGCTCGGTAAACTTGGCGTTGGTCATCTCCACCCCGAAGTGGACGTGGACGTGCTCCATCTGCAGGAAGCGGTCGATCTCCGCCTGCCAGGTGGCCATGGGCAGCCGCTCCCAGGGGATGACCTGGGCCAGCTTGCCGCCCAACTGGTTATCCTTCTCGAAGATATGGGCCTCGACCCCGGCCCGGGCCAGTTGGTAGGCGGCGTTGATGCCCGCCGGGCCGCCGCCGATGATGGCCACCTTCTTGCCGCAGGCCGGCTTGCAGACCGGGGCCGGGGCGCCCAGCACCGAGCGGCCCAGGAGGGCCACGTCGATGGCGCTGTCCACCACCTGGCGGGAGCAGTTCTCCATGCACAGGTTGGGGCAGATGGCGCCGCACACCGAGGCCGGGAAGGGGGTGTAGGACAGGATCAGGTTGTAGGCCTCCTGGCCCTTGCCCTCGCGCAGGAGCCGCAGCCGGTCGATGGTGGGGATGTGCACCGGGCAGTAGAAGGCGCAGGGCGCGGCGGACTCGCGGTTGGCCCAGTAAGGCTTCTTGCGCCGCAGTTCGCCGGTCTCGATGATGCCGATCGGTGAGCGGTCGAGTCCCGGGGCCAGGTCGCGCAGGGGGTCGCCGCCCAAGGCCTTGTCCCAGACCTTGGCCCGGAACTCGTGCATGGGCATGGGGCCGGAGAACATCAGGGCCCGCTCCTGGGGGGTGATGGCGATGAGCATCCGCCACTCCTCCCGCACCGACAGGGTGGGGAGCAGTTCCTCGCGGCCAATGGCCCTGAGGTATTCCGGTAGCCTCTCCCGCAGCCACTGCCACTGCTGGTCGTCGGGACTGACCTCCTTGACGTTGGTCTTGGAGTAGGAGCCGTCGGTCTCGCCCCGGAAGTAGATCCAGCCGCCCACCATGCCGACGCAGGGGCGGTAACCTAAGACGTTTTTCGACTTGGGCTCGACGCCGCAGACCACCGCGATGCCGCCGCAGTTGAACTCGGCGAAGGTGTCGCCCACCGAGCCCAGCACCCAGAGTTGGGGCCGCTGGTAGTCGGGATTCCACTTGGTCATGGTCAGGGCCCGGGCGCCGATGGAGCCGCCGATCATCACCCGGCCTTCGGCCATGGCGTTGCACACCCCGTTCGAGGCGTGCCCCTGGACCACGATGTCGGCGCCGATGTTTAGGTAGCCCACGTCATCCGAGGCCGGGCCGTGGCAGACGATGGTGGTGCCGGGGCGGCCCATGCAGCCCAGGCGCTGGCCCACCGGCCCGGTGATATGGATGTTGATCGGCCCCTTGGCGCCGAGCAGACGACCGCCGACGTTGTGCTGGCCGTAGGTCTCCAGTATCAGGTCGGTGGACTGGGCAAACGCCGCCTGCACCAGGGTCTCGAAGTCCTTGGAGCTGATCCGCTGGCCGTTGGCGTCTCTTCCCTTGACGGTGATGGCATTCATGTTCTCGCCTTGCACGTAGTTACTCCTCTCGTGGTTCGCTGACCGGGGGCGGCCTTGGCCCCGCCCGGTAAAATCCTAGCAGATATATTTGATTTGCAGGCGATCGGCCACATCCTTGTCGGAGATGCCCAGGGCGTCCGACATGCCGATGGGCAGGCTCTGGGAGCGGCCAAGCGGCGCCATGACCTTCTTGATCTCGGTGCGCAGGCCCAGGAAGACATCGACCACCCTTTGCGCCACCTGATCGGGGTCTAGCCGCCGGTAGAGCTTGGGGTTCTGGCTGGTGATGCCCTTGGGGCAGATGCCTAAGTTGCAGACGTTGCAGCGGTTCTTCTCGCTGCCCAGACAGCCGGCCGCCGACTGCATGATGTACTTGCCCATGTGGACGCCCGAGGCGCCGAGCATGATCAGCGCCATGCCGTTCTGCACCGGGTTGCCGTTCTTGCCGATGCCGCCGGCGGCGAAGATGGGGATCTCGTTCTGCTTGCCCTGGGCCACCAGATCGAGGTAGCAATCCCGGACGTTGGAGGCGATGGGGTGCCCGGTGGCGTCCATGCTGATGTTGTAGGCGGCGCCGGTGCCGCCGTCGATGCCGTCGATCAACAACGCCGAGGCGTAGGGGTTGCGCACCAGGTTGTTCAACACCGACTTGGCGGAGGTGGAGCCGGAGATCTTGGGATAGACCGGCACCCGGAAGTTCCAGGCCATGGACATGGTCTGGATCATCTTCATCACGCTCTCCTCGATGGAGTAGAGGGTCTGGTGCACCGGCGGCGAGGGTAGATCGACGCCCTCCGGCACCCCGCGCAGGCGGGCGATGAGCTTGCTGACCTTGAACCACATGAGCAGGCCGCCGTCGCCGGGTTTGGCGCCCTGGCCGTACTTGATCTCGATGGCCGCCGGGTCGCACTGCATCTCGGGGATGGCGCGGATGATCTCGTCCCAGCCGAAATAGCCGGAGGCGATCTGGAGGACGATGTACTTCAAGAATGGGCTCTTCAGTACCCAGGGCGGGCAGCCGCCCTCGCCGGTGCACATGACCACCGGAATGCCCAAGACCTCGTTGCAGTAGGCCACGCCTTGCAGAAGCCCCAGCCACATGTTGGGGGAGAGCGCCCCAAACGACATGGAGCCGATGATGAAGGGGAAGATCTCGCGCACCGGCGGGATCCACTCGCCCTTGGCCTGGCGGCGGATATACTCCTCGGGCGGCAGGACGCGACCGAGCAGGGTATTCATGTGGAACTCGTGCCGGCCGGCATCGAGGGCCGGGTCGGTGAGCATGGAGATGCGATTGAACGAGATCTGATCGAGCAGACTGGCGCGGTCGTTACGCCGGCCGCCGCGTTTCCAGGCATCGCCCTTCTGGTAGCTATGGAAGCGGGCCCGCTCGTCGTTGGGGTTGACCTGGGGGCCGATGGCCTCGTTGGGGCAGACCATCGAGCACATGCCGCAGCCGATGCAGCGGTGATCCAGGTCGGTGCGCTGGCGGATGCCGACGAAGGTTCGGTACTCGCTGCCCCGTTTCTTTTGCAGGATGTCCAGCTTCGGCATCCGCTGCCGCCGGTAGGCCAGGTAGATGGCCTCGGTGGGGCAGACCGAGGTGCAGCGGCCGCACAGGGTGCAGCGGTCTTCCCGGTGGGCGACGATCCAGGGCAGATCGTGGTAGGTCAGGCTGCTTGGGGTAGAGGAAATTGATCGAATTGAGACCATATCGTGTACTCCTGTCGGGAGGGGGGAACAATGACGGTGTTTTCTCGCATTGGCTGGAAATCTAGGGACTTGTCGCGCTCCGGGATCATGGCGTCCACCCCGCAGATCTCGGAGGCCAAGGCCCATTCGCCGGGCTTGCCGCCGATGGTGGCGGGCCGCATCTTCTTGGTGTCCATGACCATGATGGTGGTCTCGTCCGGCAGCGAGCCCATGACGCAGTTGGGGCCGTCGATGATCATCCGGCGGCAGACGTCGCGCAGGCCCTTCAAGAAGGCCCCCTGGGGATGGTTCGCCAGTTCGTCGGTCTTGAGCGGGGTGATGACGTGCTTGTAGGCCTGCAGGGGCAGTTCGAGCCGCCGGGTCACGTAGTGCAGGATATGGGCGAAGACCTCGGAGTCGCTCTGGTAGCCGATGTAGCCGGGGTAGTGCATGCCGGTGAGGTACTCGCGGATGGGCACGAAGGCGGTGTTCTCGCCGTTGGTCATGGTGCCGATGCCCTGGATGAAGAAGGGGTGGCAGGCGTAGAGGTTGATGCCGTAGTTGGTGTTTTGTCGGCCTTGGGCCATGCAGACGCGGGAGGTGATGCGGTGGTCGTCAAGTCCCAGGGCCTGGCCGATTTCGAGCGGCCAGCCCACCTCCTTGATCATGGCCACGTTCGGCCAGAAGGAGAAGGCGGTGAGGTCGCCGCCGTGCTTTTCGCCGTCGGCCCGCAAGGCCAGGCGGGTCAGCATCAGCCGTTCGTCGATCTGCCTCTGGCTCAACTCCTTAAAGGATTCCGGCAGCCGGTAAACCCGCACCAGGTACTTGTGTCGATCCGTGGCCTCGATCAGCGAGGGTTGGACGTTGAACTCGTGATCGTATTTTAAGGTGTAGCCCTTGGCCTCCATGAAGGCGTTGAGCCGGTGCAGGGCCGCGTCGGTGTGGGCGATGCCGGAGAGGATGGGGTCGCCGGTCTGGTACTTGTAATCGGCGAAGCTCACCCCCCTAAGCAACAGGCCCAGACCGCTGCCGTCGTAGCCCTCCTTCATGGCCTCCATGGCCGAGATCACGGAGAAGGGGGAGAACGGCACGGATGCGGTCTTCATGGCGAGACGACACATGGTATTCTCCTTACAGGTTTATTGAGAGACGGAAAGGACGCGATGCGGGTCGAGGTCGCGAGGGCGTCGGATTGTGCTGCCTTATCGAAGTCAAATTAAATTCGGTTCTGGGCCTGGAGTTGTCAGGCGGAAACCAGGGGCACGATTAGCAGGAGGATAATGGGAGGAACGGCTCCCGCCCTCGGGCAGTGCCGGGGCGGAACGATGGCGGAGCATCATCAATGGACCGGCGGCAATACAACAAGACAGCTCACTGCGCACGTGCTTACTCTGAAAACGTATTCGGGACTACTTAGCGTAATCGCCAGGGGCTGTCAAGAAAAACCATGCTTGATTGCTGTCCCGAGAGGTATTGACCGTTTGCTCGCTCTGCGAGCGGTCACACTTCTCGGGACAAACAGGCTGTTTCTCCAGACAATAAACACAAAATTAACTGGCAAAAATTACCGATTATTTCCAACATCCCAGCATTATTCAAGAATTGTCCACCAGTGTAAAACTGATATTTTTATTGGTTATTTCCCCATGTGCTGGTAAGATGACCTCTGAGCCACTCCGCTGGCCCACCCACCAGTCAGCCCAGCCTCTTATTCCTTTTGGGGTGGCCACGACAGCCATGCACGCATCCCGCTTCCTAAGCCGTTATCACAAAATAACCTCATTAAATTGATGATCTCGCCAAAAGGTAGCCGATGGCTAAGCAAAAGGGCCGAGATGCAAGGCGCTGGGTGCGTTTGGCGAGTGAGACCATATATCTGGTATGGCCTGACGAGCCCAACCGCTCAGCAAAGCAGCAGATTTGAATTTTGCGACGTCATTTTGATTTTTTCACAGCAAAAACGGCATGAGGAGCCGTAAGGGAGGGGGTGAATTGAGGTGTCACAATTTAATTGTGAACAAAATGAAAATTTATGCGCTGACCTTTGCAAACGAATACTTAATTCCGTTGCCGATGGAGTTTTTACCGTTGATAACGATCTTAAGATCACTTTTTTTAACAGATCAGCAGAAAAGATAACCGGAATAATTTCAAAAAACGCCATTGGGAAGAAATGTTACGAGGTGTTTCAAACCGATAGTTGTAACTCAAATTGCGCGTTACAGCAATCTATCGAGACAGGCAATGATATGGTCAACCCCATGGTTAATATAGTTAACAGTAAAGGGGTGGTGGTTCCGATTAGCGTAAGCACTTCCGTGCTCTTGGATTATGATGGAAATGTCGTGGGTGGAGTACAAACATTTCGTGATATTTCCACCATTGAAACCCTGCGCAAAGAGATTTCAAAGCAGTACATGTTCGAAGATATCATTAGCAAAAATTATAAAATGCAGCAAATACTGGCAACCCTGCCCGACATATCAGAAAGTGCGAGCACCGTCCTCATTGAAGGGCCGAGCGGGTCCGGAAAAGAGCTCTTTGCCAAGGCAATTCACAAGTTGAGCAAGCGAGAGGGCAATTTTATCGCCTTGAACTGTGCCGCTCTTCCCGACACACTGCTTGAATCAGAACTTTTCGGCTACAAGGAGGGGGCCTTTACCGGGGCTAAAAAAGATAAAAAAGGGAGGTTTGCCTTGGCCGAAAAAGGGACGATTTTCCTCGATGAAATTGGCGACATATCGCCCGCCCTTCAGTTACGCCTGCTGCGAGTTCTGCAGGAGATGGAGTATGAACCTCTTGGTGGCACGACCGCGGTTAAGGCTGACGTACGAGTTGTGGCCGCCACGAATAAATGTTTGAAAGATCTTGTTGCAAGAGGTCAATTCCGCGACGATCTATTTTTCCGGTTGAATGTAATAAAAATCTCCATCCCTCCCCTCTGTGAGCATAAGGAAGATATCCCACTTCTGGTTGATCACTTCATTTTGAAATTCAACAAACTTAAACAAAAAGCGATTGAACTGGTTTCTACCGAGGTGCTCAATCTTTTGATGCAATATAATTATCCAGGAAATATCAGGGAACTTGAAAACATCATTGAGTATGCATTTGTTTTATGCCATGGGTGGCAGATTGAGTTGCACCATTTGCCATTGGAATTGCTCGAATCCATGAAAGGAAGCCTTTCAAAAGATAAGGAAGCGACCCCGCTGGCCTCGGCCGAGGAACAGACGATTATCGAGGCGTTAACCAATTTTGGCGGCAGGAGATCGCCTACTGCCGAATTTTTAGGGATCGAAAAGTCCACCCTTTGGCGGAAAATGAAAAAATTTGGCATTAAATTCCCTGTAAAGAGGATGTCCTATCCTGAATGAGGATTCCTCTGTGGCAGCCTCGCGTTCGCAACGCTGGTCGTCTACCGTCCCTAACTTGGCCATCTTGTGCATCCTTATGAACCTATACAATTCGAGGAACAAGAATTTTTAAAATTCAATAATATTTGAGAATTTAGAACGATGGCTATCTCTTCGGTCATCAAGCACTGAACCACAGATGTGATCTCAAAAAGTTACAATTAACGTCGAATTGCCATATTGTTAGCTGATTTTAAGTAGTTGTTTATATGTGTATATTGTGCGGCATCTACTCGATATATTAATCGTTTTGCTGGACAAATAGTGCAATAAACAATCAATGAGGTGATAATAAATGATATTTACTTTACCTCTTTGGACAGGGAGCTCATTTGTTGCCAGGTTTAGTTTTAATTCGCCGAGATAAAAACAGGTGTACTTGTCGTTGGAGGCGTTATGTAGCCAACCGCGCGCCCCGCCGGTATTGATGCCGGTCTCATCGACGTGCAGGATGGGCAATGAGGCGAGATGTTTATTTGAACCATTGATCAAAAAATTCAATCGCACCAAGGAGTGGCGATGACGTTGTACTGGCAATCGGTAGTTATCGTCGCCAACAAATAAGGAAGCACCAAAAGGAGGGGAGTATGATGAAAGGAAAGAATGCACGACGTGCAATTGGTCTCATTACTGTTGGGAGCGCTTTGTTCTGGCCGGGATTGAGCCGTTCCTTCGATCCCAATGACGCCCCCGAGAAGGTTACAATTGACAGTCTCGTTGATCTTTATGGGCCGGTTGAATTCAACCATAAACAGCACACCGAGATGGCGGCCTGCCCAGACTGTCACCACCATACGTTAGGTATGGCGCCTACGAGGTGGAACTGCATCAAATGTCATGCAAACTCTAAAGAAGTCGACACGATCAGTTGCGGTAGCTGCCACCCCCGTGACCGCTTCGGCTCGCAATATCTATCCACACTCGACAATCCGGAACTATACCACAAGGAAAAACCTGGCCTCAAGGGAGCATATCACCTTAATTGTGTCGGCTGTCATCAGGAAAAAGGCGGCCCGACCGGCTGCGAAGATTGCCACACCATGAGCGAGGCAGGGGAGAAAAGGTTCAATTCCGGCAAATATGCCCCTGCTTCCAAAGGCGCTCCGGATAAAGAGTGAGCCACTAATCGTTGTTTTTTAAGAAATAGTTCCGGAGGGGTAAAAATGAATAACAAGATAATCAACCGTCGAAATTTCATTAAGGGTGGATTTGCCAGCACAATTGTTGCCTCTCAACTAAAGGTAACAGGGGTAAAGGCGGCGGGAGACTTCGATCATTATCCCGATAGCATGGGGGTGCTAGTCGATATCAACCGTTGCGTGGGATGCAGAAGTTGCGAGGCTGCCTGCAATAAAGAGCAAGGGCTTCCAGAACCTGAAAAACCTTTTAATGATTATTCTGTGTTTGATGAAATCCATCATGGCCGCATGGAGCGCCGAACACGTGAAGATCGCTATACCGTGGTCAACAAGTACAATGTGGCCGAGATTGATCATCCCCTTTTCCGAAAGGCGCAATGCAACCACTGCCTGGAACCCGCCTGCCTTACATCCTGTTTCGTAAAAGCCTATTCGAAAACCCCGGAGGGTGCGGTCATCTACAACCCCGATGTCTGCGTGGGATGCCGCACCTGCATGATAGCCTGCCCGTTTTATGTGCCGACATTCAAATATTCCAGCGCCTTCAGCCCGCGAATCATGAAGTGTATATTCTGCTACGATACCAGGTTGAAAGTGGGCCGCCCTCCTGCTTGTGTCGAGGCCTGTCCACAGGAGGCCTTGATCTTCGGCAAGCGGGCCGATCTCCTTGATATTGCCAGAAAAAGGATCACAAATAATTCAAGTAAATATGTCAACCATATTTATGGCGAAAAGGAAGCAGGCGGTACTGCCTGGTTGTACATCTCGCCTGTTGAGTTTAGCAAAGTTGGTTTCAATACCCATATCTCCCAGGAGCCGATCATCAATTTCGTGCGAGACTTTCTGTCGATGGTGCCAATGGTTTTGATGATTTGGCCGGCATTGTTTGCCGGATTTCATCTACTGGCCAACCGCAAAGATGCCAATTCTCGCCATGATAACGACCACCAGGAGGTGTAAGCCATGAAACTTTTTACAATAAATAAACAGGAGTTGCCCATTGTTGACCATTTCAGGCCGGACGGTTCAAAGTGGACCTTGAAGGAAAAGCTGCTCCTTGGGCTTACTTTTCAAGATTACAGGAAACAGTTTTTCCGAAACCCGGTCAACTGGGTGGTTATCATTATTTTTCTCACTGGCATCCCGATCATTATCGAGAGATATGTTTACGGATTAGCGAGCGTCACCCACAGTTCAAATGACTACCCGTGGGGACTCTTTCTTGGTTTCGGCCTGTTTGGGATGGTACCATTGTCTGCCTCGGGATTTTTATTGGGCACCACTGTTGAACTCTTTGGCAGAAAAGACTTTCATCCAATTGAACGCCTCGCCCTGTTAAACGGGCTGCTTGGTTATTTTTTCGCCGTTTGTTTTCTTCTGGTAGACCTGGGGCTGCCTTGGCGTCTCCCTTATCCAATGTTTGTCTCTCTGGGACCCGCCGCGGTACTTTTCCTAGTTGCCTGGCATGTGGCCACCTATCTTTCTGTGCAGATCGCCGAGGTACTTCCTTCCTTTTTTGAATGGATCGGTTGGCTGAAGGGGAAGAAAGTCATTCGGGGGATGGTGTTGGGGTTGACCATAGCGGGCATCATCCTTTCCACCTTGCACCAGGGCGCGCTCGGGGCACTCTTCACCTATGCGCCCGGCAAAGTCCATCCCCTCTGGCTTTCAGCCAATTTTCAATGGCTCCACTTCTTCTGCTCTTCCATCTTTGGCGGGCTCTCCATGGTCATTGTCGTCAGCACGCTGTGTAAAAAGTTTCTTGCCTGGCGCTGCGACGATCATTTTCTTGTCTCTCTCGACAGGCTGACTCTTGGCCTTGCTAAAGGCTGTGTCTTTGCCATGATAACCTATATCGCCATCAAGTTTGCCGCCATTGCCCACGACAAAGAATGGGTCTACCTGTTAACCGGCTGGGGCCAGTATTATCTGTTTGAGATCAGCCTCGCTGTGTTGTTGCCAATGATGCTCTATGTTCTGGCCATAAGAAAGGGTAATGCCACGGTGGCACGTGTCGCCGCCATCTTCGCCGTGCTGGGTATTTTATGGAATCGCATCAATACCTGTCTGGTCTGTTTTAATTGGTATATGTACCGGGAAATTCCCCATTGGAAGGAAGTGGCTATTACTATAACGGTATATACGGCCTATATAGTTACCTACCGTTTTATTCTCTACCGCTTACCTATTCTATACGAATGGAAGGGAGCTAAGTAACCGGAGTTGTGGCGGGTGCGGGCAGGATCAAGACCAGAGAAACATAAATTGGAGGGACGCTCATGAAGTACGAAATAAACCATCAAAGAGATTGGATCAGCTTTATCCTTATGATTCAAATAAGTATAGCCGTCGGAATGATGCTGCTTGGCTTTATCTTCCAGGCGGAGTGGGCCAAAAATTTCATGATAGGCGTAGGTATGATAAAGCCCATGCATAATCAAGTTGACTACTACACATACATAAAAGGGATAGAATATCTATTGTGCGTGTATTATTTTATGGTTTTTCCGGTATTCTATATCTTTGTTAACAAAAAGAAACAATAATGATAACTTGCTTGACAATATTGATGGCGTCGCAAAAAGACCGATCTACTGCGGCGCGTGGCGGTTTGGCTCGTTCGGCATACCATGTGTATGGCCTCACTCGCCAAACACACCCCGCGCCTTGTATATCGGCCCTTTTGCTTAGCCATCGGCTACCTTTTTGCGAGATCATCATTAATTGCCAAAACAATAAAGCGATCACCGGTGCATTGCCTCAGCACCGATGATCGCTTTATTGTTGAAAGTATTTGTTTTTTTTACCTTGAACGTCTCAATCGTTAAGATTCCACTGCCTCCATCGAGGGCTCTTTCTTCATGCTGGATTGCATGGCCAACAGTGACTTGACTTGGGTAAGGGTCAGGAAATTTCGTTTAACCGCAACCCGTCCAAACGTCTCGCCATCGGCTTCTTGGCAGAATATGATTTGCTCGATCTCGGAGGGACTCAACCATTTGTTGTTCAGTGCCAACTGGCCAATCGTATGATAGACAGGCGCCTTCGCCTCGGCTGTTTTCGCCGCTTCCATTTCGTCGCTGAAAAATTCCCTTTTGATATTTATAATCCAGGCAGGGATAGAGATGGCGAACATAATCGCCCCTGCCAAGAAGGCCCTACTCGCCATGTAGCCTGTTTGGGTCAATCCGAAAGGCCACGCCAACATTGTGAAATAAAATGTCGATAAAGAAATACTTACAAATATTTTCCAGAATGCATTGTGTACCTGTTCCGATCTCTGAATAGTCATGGCGCGCCTCCTTTTTTCGTAGCATTCATGCCTTAACAATTTTCCCAACCTGGAAAATTGTCGCCCGTCTTCCTTGGCAAGTCTATATTACAATTACTATACCAAGGCGAAAAAATTAGATAATTTCCTGAAAATATAGCTAGTTAACGTTAGGTGGTGTGGAGGGTGGATCTGTCGGGAATGCGGAAAATAGCATTTGCGCAATTTGGGTATTGCAACGTTGCAATTTAGCGGGCTGAGGCGATGCAGGCCTGGCCCGGAAGGAAGGTGCAGCGGGATTGTGACTCGCAAGCTGCGGAAACCTGTCGTGGCCACGACTAAAATGGTGTATACCGGGTGACCCCGGAGTGGCAAATTCAACGTGATGCAGCAGACCTATGCCATCAGCATATTTAATAATGGGCACTTTCGTCCTTTTTGTTTCTTGGTGGTGCGGGCGGTCGATGACAGCCGGGGTACGCCCGGTATCGGCCAAGAGGAGCCATGAACCTGAATAGGCAGCGGATCCTAGTCACCGGCGGCGGTGGTTTCGTGGGGCTGGCTGTTGTCCGGCGTCTGGTGGCCGCGGGCCGGGAGGTGGTGGTGGTCGGCCGGCATCGCTACCCCGAGGTTGAGGCGCTGGGGGCGCGGGTCGAGGTGGGTGACATCCGGGACGGCGAGTTTTTGCGCCGGGCGGCCCGGGGCTGCGAGGCGGTTTTTCATGTGGCGGCCAAGGCGGGGATCTGGGGCCGGCGGCGGGACTACTTTTCGATCAACCTGGAGGGCAGCGAGCGGGTGATCGAGGCCTGCCGGGCCAACGGCATCGGTTGTCTGGTCTATACCAGTACCCCGAGCGTGGTCTTTGCCGGTCGGGATCTCGCCGGGGTGGACGAGGCCGTCCCCTACGCCCGGCGCTTTCTCTGCCCTTACGCCCACAGCAAGGCCCTGGCCGAACAGCTGGTGCTGGCGGCCAACGGCCCGGGATTAAAGACCGTGGCCCTCAGGCCCCACCTGGTCTGGGGGCCGGGCGACACCAACCTCATGCCCCGCCTGTTGGCGCGGGGCCGGCGGGGGGCGCTGGCCAGGGTCGGGGACGGCAACAACCTGGTCGATATCTCCTACATCGACAACGTGGCCGACGCCCATCTCCTGGCCCTGGCCAACCTCGAAGGCCCGGCCACCGCCGCCGGCAAGGCCTACTTCATCTCCCAAGGCCAGCCGGTCAGCCTCTGGGGGTGGATAGGCGACCTGTTCGCCCGGCTTTCCCTGCCCCCGGTGCGGAGACGGGTGTCCTTCCCCGTCGCCTACGCCGCCGGGATGCTGTTTGAGACCGCCTACCGACTGCTCGGCCTGGAATCGGAGCCGCCCATGACCCGTTTTCTGGCCGAGCAGTTGGCGACCTCGCATTGGTTCTCCATCGAGGCCGCCCGCCGTGATCTGGGCTATCAGCCCCGGGTCTCCACCGAGGAGGGGCTGGGTCGGCTGCTAAGCTGGCTGGCGACCGAGGGCCGCTTCTAGCCCCCCGGTCTTGGTCTATCTGGTTATTTTCCCTCTCGCGATTGGTCTTGCAGATAGGCCATGGTCAGGGTGAGATACTCCCTGGGGCTGAGCTGATCTGGACGGCGGGTCTCGTCGATCCCGGCGTGGTCGAGATAGCGGCGGATATCCTCTCGGCTATGGCCGCCGTCCGCGCTGCCTAAGGCGTTGACCAGCGTCTTGCGGCGCTGTTGAAAGGCGGCCTTGACGATGGATTTGAGCAGGGCCGGCGGCGTCTCTTCCTGCCCGTTCCCCGGGTTGAGAAAGCGGATGCGGATCACCGTGGAGTCCACCTGGGGGCGGGGGTGGAAGTGCTCCGGCCCCAGGGTCAGGAGCGGCTCCAGGGTGGCACAGGCGGCGAGCAAGACCGACAACACCCCGTAGGCCTTGGTGCCGGGTTTGGCCAACAGGCGTTCGGCGACCTCCCGTTGCAGCATCAGCACCGCCCAGTCAACTGTTTCTTTGTGTTCGATAAGCAAAAAAATCGCTGGGTTGGAGATGGAGTAGGGCAGGTTGGAGATGATCTTGAGCCGTCCTCCGGTCTCCCTGGCCAACCGGCCCAGGTCGGTTTTCAAGAGGTCCTGATGCCGTAGGCTTACGTTGGCTGGTAGCCGCCCCTCCTCCTGGTGCCAGCGGACGATGCCGGAGTCGATCTCGATGCCGATCACCTCCCGTACCCGCCGGGCGAGCGGGACGGTGAGCGACCCCAGCCCCACCCCAAACTCGACGATGGTGTCCTCGGGCGCGGGCGCCGCCCGGTCGAGGATGGCGGCGATTACCCCCTCGTCAGTCAGGAAATTTTGGCCCAGGCGCTTATGGGGCGCCAGTTGCCGGTCGGCCAGGATGGCCTTGATCTCTTGGCGGTTGGGCATGGGCTAGTCGGATTTGTCCGGGTCCGGTTTCGGCGTCCGGCTGGGGCCGTGTCTCTGGCGCCGCCGGGTGAAGAAACGAAAGGTTAAGGCGTAGGCCAGCGCCGTAAACGGGGTGGCGAGGATGACGCCCCCCAGGCACATGACCACGATGGCCTCGCCGCCCAGGCTGGACAGGGCCGTCAGGATAACCTTGATCCCGGCCCCGGAGAAGATCACCTCCATCACCTGGTGGATTCGCTCCCAGGACAGGTCGTAGGGGGTGAGGGCGGTGCCGATCCGCCAGGAGAGGTAGTATTGCAGAAAGTAGGTCAGCGGGTTGCAGACCGCCCAGCCGGCGATGAAGGCCCCGAGCAGGTTGGCCCGGATGAGGGGGGCGATCAGGATGGTGGCCACGGTGTGAAAGGGCATGGTGGGGGTGATGCCGATAAAGGTGCCGAGCGCCACCCCCCGGGCGATATTCTTGGGCTCGCCCTTCAGCCGGAGGAAGCGGAGCTTGTAGTAGCGCAGGGTGCGTTGTAGCTTGTTCATGCGAGTATCGGGGTGCGGGAGTAGGCGTCCAGGTCGAGGCATAGGGTCTTCCTGGTCTCGAATTGATGCCAGCCGGCCAGGGCGATCATGGCGGCGTTGTCGGTGCAAAATTGGGTCGGGGTGAGGAACAGGGCGCGGCCCGATCCCTGGCAGCGTTCGGCAAACAGGGCCCGCAGCCGGGGATTGGCCGCCACCCCGCCGGCGACTACGATATTTTCAACCGCATGGCGTTCCGCGGCCCGCAGGGTCTTGACCACCAGCACCTCGGCCACCGCCTCCTGAAACGAGGCGCAGAGATCAGCAATGGCAAGGGCCTGGCCGCTTCCCTGGCGGCAGTTGTTCACCTGGTTGGCCAGGGCGGTCTTGACCCCGCTGAAGGAGAAATCCAGGCTGTCCGGGGCCAGCCAGGCACGGGGGAAGGCGATGGCCTGCGGGTCGCCATCCGCGGCCAGCCGGCTGATCTCCGGGCCGCCGGGGTAGGGCAGGCCGAGGAGTTTGGCCGCCTTGTCGAAGGCCTCGCCCGCCGCGTCGTCCCGCGAGCGTCCCAGGAGCTGGTAATCGAAGTGGGAGCGCACCAGAAAGATGCTGGAGTGGCCGCCCGAGGCGATTAAGGCGATGAAGGGGAAGTTGGGTTTCTCCTCCCCCAGGAAGACGGAAAGCAGGTGGCCGGCCAGGTGATCCACCCCCACGTAGGGAATCCGCTTGACCAGGGAGATGGCCTTGACAAAGGAGAGCCCGATCAAGAGCGCCCCCACCAGCCCCGGCCCCTGGGTCACCGCCAGGCCGTCTAAGTCATCCAGGCTAACCCCAGCCTCGCCAAGCGCCGTCTCCACCACCGGATAGATGTTTTGCAGGTGGTGGCGGGAGGCCAATTCCGGCACCACCCCGCCATAGCGGCGATGCACCTCGATCTGGGAGTTGATGATGTTGGCGGCCAGTTTGCCGTCCACCAGCACCGCGGCGGCGGTCTCGTCGCAGGAGCTTTCCACGCCCAGGATAATCATGATGATCTCGCAAAAAAGGTAGCCGATGGCTAAGCAAAAGGGCCGATATACAAGGCGCGGGGTGTGTTTGGCGAGTGAGGCCATACAGATGGTATGCCGAACGAGCCAAACCGCCACGCGCCGCAGTAGATCGGTCTTTTTGCGACGCCATCAATCATGAGTTTTCGTGGTAGTCCTGGAAACCGGCAACCAGCTTCCGAAACGAGTTGGGCTGGTACTTCTCAAAACTCCCCTGATCCACGTACACGAAGCCGTACTTAACCTGCGCTTGCGCCTCGTTGATGTCCTCGCACCACTGGCGGAGCCTGGCCATTTTCAGCGGCACATCCAGGTCTTCCTGCCCCTTGGTTTCGACAATGAAAATCTCCCTGGCCGACAGCTTCACCAGAAAATCCGGGTAGTAGTTGGAGATGTCCCCGTCCGCATTCATGTAATCCAGCTTGAAATGCACCGCCAGATAGTTCTTGGCGTAGGATAGCACATCCTCGCAGCCTTCCAGAAACTTGGCGAAAAGCAGCTCGAAATGGCTGTCGCCGATGATCTTGTTGAAGATACTTTTCTTGGGCACCAGGTAGCCCTGCTCCTTCGCCACAAAAGGACGGGTATGCCGCAGCTTGATGGTGTCCCGGATCTCGGCGCCGCCCTTGTCCTGCACGGTGAGCGCGTTGATGGCCTTCTTGCAGCCTTCAAACAACAATTTAGTGGCGGCCGGCTCCGACAGATTCCGCAGGGTGTTGGGGTCATCAAGCGCCACCTGCCGATCGAACAACCCGTCCCGCACCAAGGCCTTGATCTTGCCGTACAGCACATCGTAGCCGCTCACCAGGCGCAGGTCTTTCATGAGGGCCCGGGCGAAGTAGCCGATCACACTGCGGTAATCGGCCATCCCCGCCGTGTCGAGGATGGTGGTGTGCGTCACCTCGCCGGTGGTAATGTCCTTGAAGACAATCTCCCGCTGTTCCTCTTCGCTGAACTGCTGATAGGCCACCTTGGCGTCAGCCGCCAGGCGCACGTCCAGGTCGGCCAGATCCTTGTATTCCCGGTACACGCGCGGGGTCAGCACCGGAATTTCTATGTCCATGGCCGTGAGGTCCTTCCTCTCGTTGTCCGTGTCTATCTCCACCACCAGCGGCGTCTTGGCTCCGGTGCCCTCGCCCATGGGCTTGCGCTCCAGCACCACGCCCTCGGCCTGGATGGACTCGACAAAATCCATGAAGGCGTCGGTGCCCACCACGCTGACGTATTCCTCGATGCCACCGGGGTACATCTTGCGCAGGCCGCGCCCCAGGGTCTGTTCGGGCAGGATATTGCTCTTGGCCGCATAGGCGCGCAGGCCGACAATGGTGGTGACGTTCTTCACGTCCCAGCCCTCTTTCAGCATCAGCACCGAGACGATGGCCTTGTACGGGCTCTCCAGGCTATCGATCCCGTTTGCCTGTTGGCGCAGGAGTTCCAGCTCCTCCTTTTTCTTTCCCGAGGCGGCCTCGGAAATCTCGCCGTTGTCCTTGGTGTGAATCACCAGCACCGCGTCTTTTGCGGACAATTCAGGATAGTTTTCTTTCAGGTATTCGGCCACGTCGTCGCAATTTCTGGTGTCATCGGTCATTACGAAGAGGATGGCCTTCTGGCCCAGTTTTTCATGCTCGGCATACGCCTTGCGCCACTCCACCACGCCCAGGTTGATGTAGTCGGCATACTTCTCGGTAAACTTGGCGCTCTGACGCTCCACAAGCTTGGCGCGGCTGACCGCATCGGGAACCACCGGATGCTTGACCACGTTTTGGGAGATCGCCTCCACCAGGGGGTAATCGGCGATGGTCTGCACAAAGATCGCGCCGTTGTTGTGCTTGGGAGTGGCGGTCACATCCACCTGCAGGCTCAGGGCAGCGCCCTTTTGCAGCAGGCGGTGGTGGATGTCCTCGATGGACTTGAACCAGGCCAGCTTCTTGTCGTGGATATGGTGGGCCTCGTCGTTTAAGACCAGCAGCTCGTCGATGTCCCGCACGATCATGCCCAGATCCACCTTGGAATCGGTGGTTGCCCCGCTGGGCCGCTTGCCCAGGAAATAATCCATGGTGTTGTCGTCATCGGGCGAGGGCGGGATGTCTTCGCCGGCGTAAACCCGATGGATATTGGTCAGGAAGATATTGCCCACCGGGCGGGTGATGCGTACCTCGTCCTGCACATGCAGGGTAAGCTGGAAATCATCCCGCCAGTTGCGCCCGTCAACGCCGTTATCCGGCAGCACCGGGTCTGCGAAAAAAATTCTCAGCCCCTGGAAATCCTTGTAGATGCGGTCCAGCACGATGATGTTGGGCGTAATCACCAGGAAGTTGCGGGCGAGGTCGGATTCCGGCTCATAGAGTTTGTGGAAGAAACTCCAGGCCAGCACCAGGCTCATCACCTTGGTCTTGCCCGCGCCGGTGGCCATCTTGACCACGAAACGCCGCCAGGTCTCGTCGAACATGCCGGTGGAGACCGCGCCGGTTTTATTGAAGCGCATCAGGTCGTACTTGTCCTTGACCCCCACCACGTCATAGAGATAGATGATGGTTTCCAGCGCCTCCCGCTGGGCGAAATAGTATTGAAATTCGACCAGAGAGCCGTCGGCCTTGGGCAGCAGGTGCGGGGCCTTGAACCACCAGGCAAGCAGGCTGCGGCTGGTTTCCGTGGCCTTGGCGTAGCCGCTGTCCCGCCAGGCCGCTACCTGCCGACGCAGTTCCGGCACCAAGGGCGGCAGCAGCTTTTCCATGCTGGTGTCACGCAAGGTTTCATCCGCCGGGAACCAGCGGCTGGCCGGGTCGAGGATGGCGTGGGGGGAGGATGGGAAGTCTTTATGCAAGGCCATGGGCAGGCTCCGTTGTCAGCGTTTTCCCAGCGCCGGTAACTCTTCAGGCTCGATCCGTACCGGTTTGCCGTTGCGGCTGATCACCGCGTATTGCCCCAGCCGTCGCTTCCGCTCCAAGACTTCGGCCACCGCCAGCCTAAGCGCTTCCTTGGCCAGTTGAGATTGACGTTGGATTTCAGTCATGGCTCGCCCCTTGCTGTAATTGCTTGAACAGCGCTTTATTTTCAATGACCAGGCCGTCACGGTCCTGCACAAAGATCACTTCCGGCGCAGAGCCTGAGTTGTCAAGACAGATGGTGGAACTGCAAATCCGGGAGTAGTCGTTGAGCAGGTTGGAGATGCTACGCGGATAACGCCGGATGATGGCGGGGCGGGGAATATCGTGGCCACCGTGCGCCATCCGCTCCGCCACCCGTTCGATGGCAACTTCGACGCTCGGGAGCCAGAGATAGATCAACCGGACTTGCCATCCATCGGCAAGCATTTCTTGAATCAAACCCAAATGGGTTCTGCCCGCCAAGGTTGTTTCAAAGGCGAAATCTTCACGCTGTTTGATGTAGTTGTGAACCTCTTGCAGAAACAAGCGGCTAGCCGTAAGGATTTCGCCCTCTGGCGATAATGGCGACAAGCCCGCCGCAATCAGGTCGGCGTTGACGAAATTGCGGCAAAGGGCCGCAGCTGGCAGATAGGTAAGGGCAAAAGTAGTCTTGCCTGCCCCATTCGGCCCGGCAATGATGGTGCAGACCGGCGGCTTCATACCCGCACCTCGATAATCGTCATGGTGTCGTTGCCGAAGATGTCCACCACCTTGACCGCGATCTTGCGGCGGCCCGGCAGCACCTCCTGGGCCACGCTTACCAGCTCAAGCGATCGGTCTTTCTTGGTGCGGAAGGACTGCCACTCGTTTTCAAAGACGTAGTCGCCGGTCCAGACCTCCTCCCATGCGCCGGATTCGCTGTTCTGA
>JAJYJA010000139.1 GCA_021789795.1 Deltaproteobacteria bacterium
CCGGTGCTGATCCACGATCCGTTTGCAGAGCGCCAGGCCCAGGCCGGTGCCCTCCATCTCCTTGGTCAGACTGGAGTCGAGCTGCACGAAGGGATGGAACAGCCTCGCCTGATCCTCGGGGGCGATGCCGGGGCCGGTGTCGGCCACGGAGATGGTGACGTGCTTCGGCCCCGGCCTGGTGT
Organism: Deltaproteobacteria bacterium; assembly: GCA_021789795.1. Lineage (GTDB taxonomy): Bacteria > Desulfobacterota > Desulfobulbia > Desulfobulbales > VMSU01 > VMSU01. The sequence continues at coordinate 183 of JAJYJA010000139.1, forward strand.
CGCCTTCCTCTGCCTCCTGGTCGGCGGACGGGGTGGAGATGCCCACCCGCACCTCGCCGCCGTCCGGGGTGAATTTCACCGCGTTGCTGAGCAGATTAACCAGCACCTGCCGCAGCCGCCGTTCGTCCGCATCGACCAGCGGCAGACCGGGGGCGGCCTCGGTCGTCAGCCGGATCCTGTGCCGCAGGGCCTTCTCCCGGACCATGAGCAGGCTGCGGCTGGCCAGTTCCTCCAGATCCACCTCGCCGAAGTCCAGCTTCATCATCCCCGCCTCGACCTTGGAGAGGTCCAGGATGTCGTTGACCAGGGACAGGAGATGCTTGCCGCTCTCCATGATGTCGGTCAGGTACTCCCGCTGTTCCGGGGCCAGGTCCCCGCTTAGGCCTTGCAGCATAAGGTCGGTGAAGCCGAGGATGGAGTTGAGCGGCGTCCTCAACTCGTGGCTCATGTTGGCCAGGAAACTGCTCTTGGCCCGGTCGGCGGCCTCGGCCATCTCCTTGGCGGCCAGCAGCTCCGTGGTTCTAAGCCGCACCTTGTCTTCCAGACTGCTGATCAGGTGGTTGTTTTCCAGCACCGCCACCACGTGGTTGGCGTAGGCCGCCAGGAGCTGCACCCGCTCGGGGGTGAAGAAATCCCTTTCCCGGCTGTACAGATTCAAGGCCCCATAGCACCCCTTCGACTCGGAGTTCAAGGGCAGGGCCAGGGAGGACAGGTAGCCCTGGCGGGCCGCCCGCTCTTGCCAGGGCCGGAAGGTCTGGTCCTGTTGGGTGTCGTTACAGCCCACCGGCCTGACGGTACGGATCGCCGTGCCGGTGGGCCCGTCCGCCGCCGGGCCTTTGTCCACCCTGATCTCAAGCCCCTCCAGATAGGCCTGGCCCGACCCACAATCGGCCACCGGCACCACCGCCCCGCCCCGGTCAACCGTCCCCAGCCAGACCATGGCCAGGGCGAAGGAGTCCTTGGCCAGGCGGCAGACGAACCCCGGCAGGTCACCATCCCGCTCCTGCCGGTAGTGCAAGAGCAGGTAGGTGGCGTTGCTCAGCCGGCTCAACTCGTCCCGTTGCCGTTTTAAGGCGTTTTCGGCCTTTTTCCGCAGGATGATGGCCGCGGCGCTGCTGGCCACGGTCATCAGGCTGTCCTCCATCTCGCGGCGCCGGATGGAGCCGGCCCGGATGTAGAGGGTGAAGACCCCCAGCAGCCTTCCGGCGGAGGTCTTGATCGGCACGCAGTAGTGCCCGTGGGGCATGATACCGGAGTAGTGGACATCGTGCCGCTCGTCCACCTGGCCGGCGAAGACCACCTCGCCGGTCGCCGCCGCCCGGCCGCACAGGCAGTGCCCGAGCGGTAGCCGTCCGCACTGGGTGAGCAGGGACTCGTGCAGGCCGCGATGGGCGGTGAGCCGCAGGTGGTCGCCCTCTTTCAGGAAGATCGCCCCCTTGGGCAGCAGGTCGTACCAGGGGAAGGAGATGATGTGCGAAAGCAGCGAGTCCAGCACCTCGGGGAGGCTCAGATCGACCAGGGCCAACTGCAACAGGCGGTTGATGATCTCTTGCGTCTTGTTGGCGATCTCCAGCTCGTGGGTGGCCCTGATGACCCGGTCGCGCAGCACCGCCTGGTAGTGTTCGGTGAACAGGTCGCAGGTCTCCCCATCCGTTGCCGGGGCCGGCAGGCGATCGTGCTGACAGTCGGCCAGCACCTCCTCCACCTCGGCGAAGAAGGCGGCGCTGTTCGCCGGCTTGCAGAGGAAACGAACCGCGCCCAGGGCCTCGCCCAGCCTCCGGCTTTGGTCATCGACGAACTTGCCGGTGTAGAACACGAAGGGGATGCCGGCCAGCCGTTCGTCCGCCAGCATGGCCCGCCGCAGTTGGAAGCCGTCCATATCGGGCATGACGATGTCGGAGACGATAATCGACGGCGGCTCCCGCCGTGCCGCCTCCAGGGCCTCGGCGCCGGAGGCCACGGCAACCGTCTCGAAGCCCTTTTCCTTAAATAGCCGGGACAACAGCTCCCGGAGGATATCCTCGTCATCGACCAGCAGCACCTTCATCGTTTATCCCCCCTCAGCACGGCACGCACATCACGATTACCCCCTCCTGCCGGTGATCGGCGGCGAGTCGGCCGCCGATCACCTGATAGTCCTCGCCGCTAAGCGCCATCGTTACCCGCAGGCGCTTGTGTTCCTTGGCCTGCAGGATGAAATCGAGCAGCCCCTGGGGCAGGACCTGGGTTCCGTCCATGCCGGTCAGGGTCGGCCGGCCGGCGGCCAGGAGCCGGTCCGCCTCCTGGTTGGCGAGGACGATCAGGCCCGACATGTCCAGGCCCAGCACCGCCGCCGGCAGGGCGTCCATGACCTGGTGGGTGAACTGCATGACCTCGTTTTGAAAGATCAGGGTCTCGGTGCGGCTGCGGACCTCCTCCTCCAGGTTGGCGTTGATCGATTCCAGTTTCAGGTAGGCCTCCATCAGCTCGTCGCTTAAGGTCTCGTTCTTCTGGCGCAGGAAATAGACCTCCAGGGCCTTGGCGATGGTGACCTTGAGCTCCTCGTCGTTCCAGGGCTTGGGGATGAACTTGTAGATCTGGCCCTCGTTGATCGCCCCGACCACCGAGGCGATATCGGCGAAGCCCGAGAGCACGATGCGGATGGTCTTGGGCCAGGACTCGTTGACCTGGCGCAGGAAATCCACCCCGTCCATGCCCGGCATCCGGTAGTCGGAGATAATCAGTTGAATGCCGGGCTCCCGGCGCAGGATGGCCAGGGCCTCCTCGCCGTTGGCGGCGGTCAGGAGCTGGTAATCGTCGTCCATGAACAGCCGGGCCAGGGCCCGCAGGACGTTTTTTTCGTCATCGACACACAGGATCTTGATCGTCTCTTTCATGCCCGCTTTCTCCGTCACCCTTTTATTCCATGTTCCAGGCCCGCAGGATCTTCTGGTAATCGTCCCGGATCTCGGCGCTCATGGCCGGCAGCGACTCCCGTCCGATGCCGAGGTAGCTCCACAGCAGCGAGGGAATCGGGGCGCGCACCGGGTTGGTGCTCACCCCCAAGAGCAGGGCCTTGGCCAGTTGGTTGGCCACGCCCAGGGCCCTGGTCAACTGGGCGGTCTGCTCGTCCAGGCCGTTCGTCTCCGGCGGCAGGTCGTGATGCAGCTTCACCCCGCTGGCGAAGCAGTCCGGGAACTTCCACTCCTTGGCCAGCAGGGCGCCCAGCCGTTGGTGGGTGAAGCCGAACACCTGGACCTCGGCCTCCCCCTGGCTCAGGCCCTCCTGGATCAGCCTCGCCACCCGCTCCAGGTCGGCAAGCGCCTGGGAGACCAGCACCACCTTGCCGATGTCGTGCAGGATGCCGAGCAGAAAGGCCTGCTCGGCCAGCTTGGGGTTGGTGCGGCGGATCAAGGCCCGGGCGCTCACCGCCACCCCCAGGCTGTGGTTCCACAGCCCGGTGACGTCGATGGCCGGGCTCTTGCCGGCCTTGAAGAAGGAAAAGATCGACAGGCTTAAGGCCAGGTTCTTCACCGTGTCGAAGCCCAGCACCATTACCGCCCGCTCGATGCTGGCGATCTGCCGGGGCATCCCGTAGAAGGCGGAGTTGGCAAGCCTCAGGATGCGGGCGGTCAGGGAGGAATCCTCGCTGATGATGGCGCCCAAAAGCTTGGCCGACATGGCATCGCTTTCGATTTCGGCGTTGATCCGGGCCGCCACCGTGGGCAGGGAGGGCAGGTCTCCCAGTCGGGCGATGATTTCCTTTTCACTGGTCATGCTGGAGGCTCCTCTTTTTGATGGTGATGCCGGTCAGGACGTCTGCGGGCAGGGCAGCTTGATGGTGAAGGTGGTGCCCTGGCCGACCTGGCTCTCCGTCCGGATCTCGCCGTGGTGGTTCTTGGTGACGATGTCGTAGGCGATGGACAGCCCCAGGCCGGTGCCCTTGCCCACCTCCTTGGTGGTGAAGAAGGGCTCGAAGATATGGCTGAGATTCTCGGGCGGGATGCCGCAGCCGGTGTCGGCAATCGAGACGTAGGCGAACCCCTCGTCCTGCCAGGTCTTGATGGTGATGAGCCCCTCTTTCTCGATGGCGTGGGCGGCGTTGACCAGGAGGTTCATGAACACCTGGTTCAACTGCTGGGGGAAACAGGTCAGCGGGCGGCGGGCCTGGTAATCCCGCACCACCTTGGCCTTGTACTTCAGCTCGTTCCAGACGATGTTGACGGTGCTGTCAATGCACTCGTGGATGTCCACCGTCTGTTCCCGGGCCTGATCGACCCGGGAGAAGCCCTTAAGGTCCTGAACGATCTTCTTGACCCGCTCGCAGCCCTCCAGTGACTCCCGCACCAGGTCGTCGATGTCGCCCAGGGTGAAGTCGATCTTGAATCTCTTCCGGCTCTCCGCCTGGCGGGCGGCGAGTCCGGCATCCCCGGACTGGGCCGCAAGCTCGGCGTCCTCCTTCAAGAACTCCCTGATCCTGCCGCTGTACCTGCCCAAGGTACCCAGGTTGCTGGCGATGAATCCCACCGGGTTGTTGATCTCGTGGGCCACCCCCGCCGCCAACTGGCCGATGGAGGCCATCTTCTCGTGCTGCACGAGGTGACTCTGGGTCTGCTTCAGCTCGGCGTAGGCCTGCTTTAATTCCGTGTTCTTGCCCTCCAGGATGCGCATCATGCTGTTGAACTGCTCGCCGATCATGGAGATCGGCTTGGCGGTCATGGTCTGGAAGTAACGGCAGTTGGCGCAGAGCTTGAGCTTCTGGGTGTAGTTCTCTCCCTTGCCGCCCCCGGCGGACACCCCGCAGACGGAGCCGGTCTCGTTCCAGCAGCGCATGGGTGGCTTGCCGTAGCAGGGGCAGTCCTCTCGGCCGCACTTGGTGATCTCGTAACAGCTCACCGGTAGGTCGTTGGCGAAATAGGTGCCGAAATCCTCCTTCTCCGCCACCCGCTGAATCAGGGCCGAGATCTCGTCGATGGCCCTTTGCAGCTCCCGGCTGGAGAGCAGGATCTCCCGGTTCTTATCCTCCAGTTCCTCGGTCAGACGCTTGGCCTCGGTCTGGTCGTGGAGGGTGACGATCAGGCCCCGCCCGCCCCCGCTGGCCTCTGTCCGGTGCAGGGTTACGGCGAACCAGCGCTGGCTCGGCGCGTGCAGGTAGTCGAGGCGTCGGCCTCCCCCCCTATCCAGGCCCAGGCCGGGGAGGACCTCGGGCAGCCGCTGCTTGAGCAGGGCGCCGAAATCCTGGCCGGCAAACCGGCAGACCGCCTGGTTGCAACGCCGGATGCCGCCCGCCTCGTCCGCCACGATCACCATGTCGTCCACCCGATCCATGGTGTCCTCCCACTGCCGCTTGGCGTGCTCCACCTGCCGCAAGAGCTCGTGTTCCCGCTCCTGTTCCACCAGCAGGGCGTTGTGCTGGGCCTCCAGTTCCTCCTGGTCTTTCTGGCGCTGGAGGATCTTGCCGTCCATGCGTTTAAGGATCCGGTAGACCAGGGCCAGGAAGACCGCCATCACCGGCAGCGGGAAGAGCAGGGAGAAGAGGTAGATGCGGTTTAGCCCCCGCTCGGCGTCGCTGATGTCGTAGTACAGCTCGAAGACCCCCAGGCATTTCCCCTGCTTCAGGAGGGGCAGATAGGTCTCGACCACGTCCCTGGCCATCACCGCGCCCTCCAGGGCCTGCTCCCGCCGGGGTACGATGCGGGTCAGCTCGCGGCCGCTGGCCAACATTTGCCGGAAATAAGGGCGCCGGTTGATCTTCCCCACCTCCCCCGGCTCGCTGGAGTAGGAGATCCGGCCCTGGGCGTCCAGCACCCGCAGCCGGAGAATCCCGAAGTCATTAAGGAGGAAGGGCTCGCTCTCCCGGTTGAAGTCGATCTTAAGCCGGCCCGCCTCGCCGCTCACCGCATGGGAGAGGTGCCGGGTCAGCGCCCGGGCGTCGTCCTCCACCATCTCCAGCATGTGGGCCCGGTACCGGGGATAGACCAGGAGCAGGCTCAGGGCGGGGAAGATCAGGGCGAGGAGAACCGCCCCCCAGAAGAGCTGTTTGAGCCCCCGGTCCCGCAGCTCGGTCATGCCGCCCCCCGCGCGCGCACCGGGAGGCGGACGAAGAAGGTCGTGCCCCGCCCCAGCTCGCTTTCGACCTCGATCTCGCCCCCGTGCTTCTTGACGATGTCGTAGGAGATGGACAGCCCCAGGCCGGTGCCCTTGCCCA